>NZ_JACRVS010000004.1:0-187880 GCF_018811985.1 Acetobacter sp. P5B1
AATTCAGTCAGATCCCCTTAACCTAACAACCAAAAAGGCCGTCAGATCAAAAAGATACGCCGTCAGCATATCCCTCTCTTCGTATTCTCTTGTCAAAGACCTAACCGAACCGAGCCAAGCAATCTAGCAGATCCAGAGGAAGCTGCCAACCGTGATCTCGTCCGGTGAAGCGGTTTCTAAGCGATCGACCCCTACCCGTCAACACCATCCAACATAAAAACTTCAAAAAAGTGCGTCTTAATTTTTAGACCACACCAAAACCCCAGTTTGCCGCCAGTTTTCAACGGGATAGCAGCAACATTAACGGCTTGGGGGCTCCCCAATCAGCTGAAACCCCACTTTTGGGCCCCAAGAAGGCTTAGGAATCATGGAAGCCAACAGGGCTCCGCTCTTCCTCTTATATAAGAGAGACCGTTCTATGCCGCGCCCCTCTCCGTGCTCACGACTGTTCACGAAAAACGCGCCGCCTCGTCCCTGCCCCGCTTGAGGCGACCTTGACTATATGGAGCGTGCCACGATTTGTGCATGTGTGCAGGTTACACTGCTGCACAGAAACAGGTTGATGAGGCACCCGATGACGCAAGCAGAAATGACGGATCATGCCTCAATACAAGAGGTGTTATTTCACTGATGCGCGTTCTTTTCCCTTATATCGCACAGCCGCACCAAACCTTGCATTCTCTGCCGATTGCAATGGAAATCGCTAGCAGACACCCTGAAACAGAAGTCCATATTGCCTGCGCCACGCAAGCCCATCTGGATTATGCGCAATCCCTTGCGTCCTATTATCCGGAATCGAGAGCGAGCTTCGAACTTTTGCACCTCCCGAACCTGATCCGCGAGCGTGTTGAACGCCATGGGCACACCGTTTTTTCCCGGTTTGCGAGCCTTTTCTTCAACAAGAAATATTTCTCTACGTTTCAGGGCATCGTCGTGCCCGAACGCACATCGCTCTATTTAAGGAAGCTTGGTGTGCGCCAGCCCCGCCTGATCTGGACCCGTCATGGGGCGGGTGATCGGGCCATTGGCTTTGCCCGAGACGTCAAGAACTTCGACTATGTTCTTATGGCTGGCAAAAAGGTCGAACAGCGGCTTCTTGCTCAGGGGGCCATCCGCCCCGGCCACTATCATACTGGCGTTTATGCCAAGTTTGACATGGTGCGCCGGATGCGTAGCACGAGCTCCCGCCTGTTTAACAACAACCGTCCGACCATTCTTTATAATCCGCACTTCAATGCGCGCCTGTCCTCCTGGCCCAAAATGGGACTGAACATTCTCAGCCATTTTGCCAATCAGGATCGTTACAACCTCATTTTTGCCCCGCATTATCGGCTGTTCGACAATCGCCGGGCAGAGGCAGCGCAGCTCAAGCGGGCTTTTGGCGGCCACTCTCATATGATTGTGGATACGGGCAGCACCCGCAGCATTGATATGACCTATACCTCTGCGGCTGACCTGTATCTGGGGGATGCCAGTTCCCAGATTGCCGAATTCCTTATCCATCCCCGCCCCTGCGTTTTCCTGAATGCGCACGACGTTGCCTGGCAGGGTGATGAGAACTACCGCTTCTGGACTCTTGGGCCCGTCCTGAACCAGCTGGAAACCTTCTCTGAGGACATTGAAGGCGCATTTTCTTCACATGATGCTTTCGTAAATCTCCAAAAAGACTATATACGCGACACGTTCGATCTCACGGGAGACGAACCAACCGCGCCGGTAGGGGCCGACGCTATTGTTGATTTTCTTCGAATGGCCAGCTGATGAACGTTATAAATCCTGCATCTTCACCTTCTAACGAAGAGGCCCTGCAGCCGGTTCCCACCGGTTCTGGTCAGCAGCGCCGTTATGGAGATTTTGCAACATTCCCCGAAGCGCTTGATTACGCTGCGCAGGGTGAAGCTGGCTTTAATATCTATTCCGGCCGAGGCGTTCTGCTGGAAGCTCTGCCGTATCGCAAACTGCGTGAGCAGGCGATTGAAACCGGCCTGCGCCTTTTGGGAATGGGCCTCCAGCCGGGTGACCGGGTTGCGATTGTCGCCGAAAGCGATGGCGATTTCGCCCGCATTTTCTTTGGCTGCCAGTATGCTGGTCTGGTGGCGGCTCCCCTCCCCCTGCCCGTCGCGTTTGCCGGGAAAGAAACCTATCTGACCACGCTGCGCGGTATGATTACCAGCGCCGGGGCCAGTGCGGTAATTATCCCGCAGATTATTGAAGGCTGGACCGACGATATCGTCAGCGGCATGGGACTGGCCTTTGCAGGCTCCCCCGCTGAACTGATGGAACGGCCTGTGCCGGACATGGCGCTGCCGAACATTCACCCGGAAGCCTTGTCTTATCTTCAGTTCTCCTCAGGCAGCACTCGCTCCCCCATGGGTGTGTGTGTCAGCCAGCGTTCCGGCATGGCCAATGTGGCCGCCATTGCGCATGATGGCCTGTGCGTAAGAGAAACAGGCGACCGCTGTGTGTCCTGGCTGCCGCTTTATCATGACATGGGATTGGTCGGCTTCTTCCTGACCCCCATGACATGCCAGCTGACGGTTGATCTGCTTCCGACGCGCGAATTTGCACGACGTCCGCATGTCTGGCTGGACCTGATTAGCCGCAACCGTGGGACCATCGCCTACAGCCCGTCTTTCGGTTACGAGCTCTGCGCGCGCCGTCCCGCCTCTGCTGAGCTGGATCTGTCCTGCTGGCGCGTTGCCGGGATTGGCGGCGATATGATCCGTCCGCACATTCTGAAAGAATTTGCCGAGCGGTTTGAAGCGGTTGGCTTCAACGCGAAAGCCTTTGTCGCCAGTTACGGTATGGCAGAAGCCACGCTTGCCATCAGCTTTGTGCCGCTGAATACCGGGATTGAGACCGATACGATTGATCTCCCGGCACTGGAAAATGACGGTATTGCCCGTGCGGCAACGGATCCTTCCACCCCGACCAGAACCTTTGTGGTCTGCGGCAAGGTTCTGCCCGGCCACGAGCTGGAAGTGCGGGACCCGGAAGGGCATGTGCTGGGTGACCGTCAGACCGGCACCATTTTTGTGCGTGGCCCGAGCCTGATGAACGGTTACTTCCGCAAGCCTGCCGACACAGCCCAAGTGCTGGATGAGGACGGCTGGCTGAATACGGGGGACCTTGGTTACATGCTGAACGGCCAGATTGTCGTGACCGGCCGCGCCAAGGATCTGATTATCATTAATGGCCGGAATATCTGGCCGCAGGATCTGGAATGGTCTGCTGAAAGCCATATCCCTGCCCTGCGCAGCCGCGATGTGGCCGTGTTCTCCATGGAAAAAGGAGAGCATGAGGAAATTGTGGCCCTCATCCAGTGCCGCGTGACCTCCCCGGAAGCGCGTGAAGCCCTGCGCGCAGAGGCTGCCAGCCTCTTCCGCCGCCTGCATGGCGTGGATGTGTCTGTGGTTCTGGTGCCGCCACATGCTCTGCCGCAGACGTCCTCCGGCAAACTGACACGCGCCAAAGCCCGCAAGATGTTCCAGACCGGCATGTTTGAACCGCAGCCTGAAGCAGCCTCTGCCTGCTGAGGCGGGAAAATAAGGATTTTAAAATGAGCGAAACCGTTGAAAGCGTGTCTGCGCTGATCATCCAGAAGCTTCTCGCCAATCCGAAAGTGCCGCGTGATATCGACGGCAACTGTAAGATCATGGACGATCTGGCCTTTGATTCTCTGGCAGTCATGAATTTTGTCATGGAAGTGGAAGACAGCATGGATGTCTCCGTTCCCCTCGACAAACTGGCTGATATCCGGACCATCAATGACCTTGCTGCCTGCGTTGTTGATCTGAAAAACAAAGGCTGAACACGCATGACGTCTATTTTTTCCAAATTTGACGGCATTGCAGGAGCTCTCGGCTCCCTGGTGGAAGCTGGCGGACGTAACCCGTTCTCTGTGGTGATCGAAAAGCCTGTTTCTTCCACGGTTGGTATCATTGAAGGCCGCGAGACGCTGCTTTTTGGCACCAACAACTATCTGGGCCTGAGCCAGTCCCCCCGCGCGATCAAAGCGGCTCAGGAAGCTGCGGCAACCTGCGGCGTCGGCACAACCGGCTCCCGCATTGCCAACGGCACGCAGTCTCTCCACCGGCAGCTTGAGCGCCGCATTGCCGATTATTTTGGTCGCCGCGACGCCATGGTGTTCTCCACCGGATATCAGGCCAATCTGGGCATGATTTCCACACTGGCGGGAAAAGACGATTATCTGATTCTGGATGCGGATAGCCATGCCAGCATTTATGATGGCAGCCGCCTGAGCCCTGCACAGGTGATCCGTTTCCGCCATAACGATGCGGATGACCTTTACAAGCGCCTGAAGCGTCTGGATGGCACCCCCGGAGCAAAGCTGATTGTTGTGGAAGGCATTTATTCCATGACCGGCAATGTTCCGCCGATTGCCGAGATGGTCGCCGTCAAGCGTGAAACCGGTGCCTATCTGCTGGTTGATGAAGCCCACTCCTTTGGTGTGATGGGCGAACATGGCCGCGGCATTGCTGAACAGGCTGGCGTGGAAGCGGATGTGGATTTTATTGTCGGCACCTTCTCCAAGAGCCTTGGTACGGTTGGTGGCTACTGTGTATCCGACCATCCGGAACTGGAACTGGTGCGGCTGAACTGCCGTCCTTACATGTTCACAGCGTCTCTGCCGCCGGAAGTCATTGCCGCCACCATGGCCGCTTTGGAAGACATGGCGGAACATCCGGAGCTGCGCACGCAGCTGATGGACAATGCTGCCCGTCTGCATGCCGGGTTCCATGGCCTTGGCCTGAATGCCAGCAAGCAGGTCAGCCCCGTGATTGCCGTCACTCTGGAAGAAATCGGGCAGGCCATTGTGATGTGGAACCGTCTGCTTGACCTCGGGGTTTACGTCAACCTCAGCTTGCCGCCCGCAACGCCGGACTCTCGTCCGCTGCTGCGTTGCTCTGTGATGGCGACACACACTGCTGAGCAGATCGACAAAGCGATTGCGATCTTCAAGCAGGCTGCTCTGGACGCTAACGCTCTGCCAGCAGCCGCCTAAGAGCGTTTGAAAGCCCCCTTGCGCCAGAGCCGCCAGAGTAACGGCGGTGCGGCCAGCAAGGGGTGCTTTTCAGCAAAAGGTGTCAGCGGCACCTTGATCCCGCTATGCCGTTCGATTTTCCACGCCGCGTAGCGTGCCCCTCCGGTAAATGTATAAGCTGCCTTCATCAGGCGCAGGATATTCAACGGACGCCCTATGCGGCGCCGGACCTGCCATGCCTGCTCTTCCCGGAATTTCTGGGTGGGTGAGATCAGCGGTCTGACCTCTTCTCCCACCACTTCGTAAGGCAGTCCCGCCACCTGCCAGCATGGCAGCAGCAGATCCCTGTAGCGGTCCTGATAGCTGGCGACGATCCCGGCCCCACGGCCTGCTTTTTCTACCCGAAGCTCTGTCTGGTAGGTCTGGCGATAGAGGGCATTCCAGAAATCGTTCCGGCTGCCTTTTTCCGGACCGAGGAAGGCTGTCCAGCGAGCCGCCGTCAGGGTGGCGCGCATCACGCAGCGGCGTAATGTCTGGGCTGCGGCAGCATCCCGCTGCCAGACAAGCCGCACGGGTTGAGAAAAACGCGCCCAGACCGTCGTATCCAACGCACTAAACCCGGTTAGCCTGCGGAACTGGGCAAGCGTCAGGATGGCGACTTTGGCACGCAGAGGCTGCCCCTCAACAGTCAACTCGTGATATTCAACATTGGGCGGCAGGAGCGCGTTGGCCAGACAGGCCAGCCGGCTGCGTGGCCAATCCGATTGCTTACGCACGATCACGTAAAAATCGAGCAGCGTGTCCGTCTGAATGCCACCCCGCAGACCAGAACCGTAGAACAGCACGCCCAGTGGTTCGGCTGTGCCGACCATCTGTTCCACAAAATCCAGCACCGCAGGGCTGACGCGTGTTGTCAGTTCCTGCCGGATCTGGTCATCCAGAAAACGGGCGGCTTTGACCTGTGTCGTGACGGTATGCAGTTCAGTTGGCTGCTGTTTTACCATGTCATGCCTGTAGGAAAGAAAGAATCGGTCCTGCGGAAATTTCCAGACCTTGCGCCGGTCCCGTTTCCAGAACCTCACCATCCAGCACGAATGACTGCTCCGTGTTGAGCAGAAGCTGCCGGGCAGAACCGCTTGAATAGGTTGGGTCCGCCCGTAGCCATGCGGGGCTACGCCCACGCAACAGGCTCCAGATGGCCCGCATCAGTTTTTTGGGATTTGCGGCCACATCCAGATAGCTGATGCCTTCGTCCGCTCCACCCTCACGCCAGAACGGCCAGATGCCATGCGGCAGACAATGCAGCCCCGTGCACAGGAACAGGAAACGGTTGTGGGCTTCCAGCTCGCCTCCGTTCAGACCAAGTCCGACCGGCGTCCCATCCAGCCAGCTTTGCCGCAGGCGCGGCGTGATAATCTGCCGCAGGGTTTCCGCCAGCGTAATCAGCACAGCAGTGTCATGCGCATAATTTTTCAGGATGGCGGGCGAATGGGCAATTTCGATTCCACGCGTAAACGCACCCAGACCACCGAAAAAGCCCAGAACAGGCGCACGGTCCTGCCCCGGCCAGGAGACAACCAGAGGCTGACGCTGCTTGACGTCTGACACCAGACGGTCTGAGCGGGCTCTGTCCTGAAGTCGTTGCAAGGCTTCCTCACCCCGCAGGCCAAACCCGACATCGGCGGCTATCAGATTCGTATTGCCAGATGGCAGAACGGCGATCATCGGCAGTCTGTCTTTAGGGTAAGAAGAGACATACAGCGCGCTCAGCACGTTACCGACTGTGCCGTCCCCTCCGTCCACTACCAGACACCGCACGTCCTGCCGTGCCATGTCTTCTATGACGTCATGCAGTTCGGTCTGGGAGTCTGGCGAGAAAAACAGCGGCCCCAGAGTGCGGCGCGCGCAGTCCAGATAACGACTATCCGCCTTGAGATTGCGTCGGCTGCGGGAATTGTGAATCAAGGCGAAACGATCGGGCACTCGGAAACTCTTGCTTTTGCAGATACGGTGCCAGCGCTTTTGCTCCGGCTTGTCGCGGTGGTATAATTAGAGTCCGCCCGCTTGTCACATACTGTCCTGTCAGGCCCCCTGCGCCGGAGACCTTCTTTTTTGCCTTCTTTTCAGATTGCGCACCTGTCCGACCCCCATCTTCCGCTGGCGGAATTCCCGGCTCTGGATGAAATTCGCTTCAAGCGTATCCTCAGCCTGCTGTCCTGGACATTAAAACGTCGCCATCTGCATAAAGCCGCCCCGCTGGCACGGGTGATGGACGATATCCGGCACTTTCAACCCAAATTGGTGGCGTTGACAGGCGATCTGACCAACCTTGGCCTCCGCTCGGAATTTCGCCGTGCCCGCCGCTGGCTGGAAGAGCAGGCTTTGCCGCCTACCCTGCTGGTGCCGGGGAATCATGATGCGCTGATCCGCCAGAATGCCACCGGGAAAGCGGCCCTGTGGGGAGAGTGGCTGAAAACGGATGCCTCTTTCCCGTCCCTGCTTGTGAAAGACCATATCGCCCTGATTGGGGTGAACACTGCCGTGCCAACGCGTCCATTTTTGGCCTCGGGCAAAATGGGAGCCGCGCAGGCTGAGCGCCTCCGTGCCGTCCTTCACAAAACCGGGCAAGAGGGACTGTGCCGGGTCGTGCTGATCCATCACCCGCCCGTGGCAAAGCTGGTCAGCCGCCGGAAGGGGCTGGATGATCTGGCACTGTTCCAGTCCATTCTGCGCGAGGCCGGGGCCGAGCTGGTGCTGCATGGCCACTCGCACCGCGCGACTCTCGCCTGCATTCCACACACGGATATTCCAGTTGTCGGCACGACGTCCGCCTCGCATAGTGCGGACAGCCCGGCCACCGCAGCCGGATGGAACGCCATTGCTGTCCATCCGCAGGCCGGACACTGGTCAATAACCGTTCTGCGGCGGGAACTTGGAACGGATGGCATCATGCGCGATGGTTTAACGCGAGTGTTCACGCCCCATCGCCTTTCCCCGTCAATCCGGCTATGACACCCCCCATGCCGAACCCGCCCCTGTTGCGCCGACTGCAAGCGTTCTTCACTCCAGGCACTCTGGATCGCTATCTGATTGCGCAGGTCATTCCGCCTTTTCTGGTCGCCCTCTCAGTCGTGATGGCCGCCCTGCTGCTTGAGCGGCTGCTGGTGCTGTTCAACCTGCTGGCCGCAGGCAACAACCATCTTGGCGTTTTTGTTGAGCTGCTGACCACTCTGCTGCCGCATTATCTGGGGCTGGCCATTCCGGCGGCACTCTGCGTAGGCGTGTTCTCCATTATCCGGCGCATGAGCCAGAATGAAGAAATTGACGCCATTACCAGCAGTGGCATTTCTCTGGTTCGCATTACGCGGCCCTATATTCTGATGGGGGCGTTACTGAGCTTTCTCGCCTTCCTGCTGTATGGTTTTGTGCAGCCGCATGCGCGGTATGACTTCCGGGCGACGTTCTACATGGCCAGCCACACCGGCTGGGCGCCCAGGCTGCAATCCAACATGTTTGCCAGCCCCTCGCCCACGCTGACCATCGTGGCGGATAACGTCACACAGGGTGGGTCCGATCTGCATGGCGTGTTTATCCGCGATACGTCTGACAATCAGGAACGCGATATTACCGCCCGGCACGGCCATATCCGGCTGGCATCAGACAGTTCCGCCGTAGAAATTGATCTGGAAGACGGCACAATCCTGACAGACAACCATAAGAGCGTGCCGACCCTTACGACCTTTGACCATGCCACACGCCTGCTGACCCGCGCGAACCATATCACCCCCTTCCGTGAACGCGGCGAGGATGAGCGCGAGCTGACCTCTCCCGAGCTTGTCAGCCGGCTGATCCATCAGGATCCGTCGATCTCGCGCCCGCATATGCGCTCGGAAGTGCATTTCCGGCTGGCGCGCAGCCTGACCATCCCGTTTATTCCGGCACTGGCGGCCGCCCTAGCCATCATGCGTAAGCGGCAGCGGAGCAGTGCCGGGTTGGTACTGGCCTTTATCATCATGGTGGGGTTCGACCATATGCTCCAGTTCGGGCACAGCATGGTTGCCACAAAAAAAGCCTCTCTGCTGATTATCTGGGGGCCAGCCCTTTTCTTTGTCGCGATGAGTTCTCTGCTGCTTCTGTATAAGTCCGGCACATTTCAGACTCTCAAAGCCCGGTGGACGAGCAAACGACGCGCTGGGGCGAAAAACAGCCAGAAGGCCCTGCCTTGAAAACGCAGTCTCCCGCTCCGACCCACGTTCTCCTACGCTACCTGTCTGGCGTCCTGTTCAGCCGTGTCATGTTCAGTTGCGCCATTCTGGTGGGGCTGATGGAAATTCTGGCTCTGCTGGAACAGACCACCCCCATTCTGCAGCGGCATCTGGGCGTTTCCGGTATTCTGACCTATGCGGGGATGCGGCTGCCGTTTCTAATGGCGGGAGCCCTCCCGCTTGGGGTGCTGATTGGTGCGCTGATCATGCTCACGCAGATGACCCTCGCCAGCGAGATGGCCATTCTGCAAGCCTCCGGGCTTTCCATGTGGGGCCTCTACAAGCGGCTCATTCCCGCCACGCTGATTATTGGCGTGATGGGCGTGGTGCTGGACGACCAGGTTACCCCCCGCTCCGAACAGGCTCTGGCCGCATGGTGGAACCGCACAGACCCTCACCCCGAAAATGGCCACGCCTTCTGGTTCCATGAAGGTGGGCGGATAGGCCGTGTGCACTATGTTGCGGATGGCGGCAACATGCTTTCCGGCCTTGATCTGTACACACGCACACCGAATGGCCTTCTGCATAAAGCCATGCATGCGGAACGTGCGGATTATACCCACGCGCATGGCTGGCAGCTGCATGCCATCACAGGCATTGAAGTCGATGGGAATAAAACGGCCAGACTGCCGGTCGAGGCCGACGCTGCCTGGCAGACAACCCTGCATCCGTGGGACTTTATCCGCCTTTCGGCTGAAAATCCGCCCCTGTCTTCGGGCACCATTATCGGCATGTTGCGGGGGCGGCTGCCCTCCGATTCCAGCCCCGGCTTCCTGCAGGCGGGCCTGCTGGAACGCTTTCTACGCCCGGCGGCCATGATGGTATTGTTGTTGCTTGCCATGCCGGTAATCTATATTCCACCCCGAACAGGCACACGCAGTTGGGTCCCGGTCTGGTGTCTGGGGGCCGGTCTGCTCTTTATTATCGCGCAAGGGCTGTTACGGGCCATGGGCAATGCCGGACTTCTGCCCCCCCCCGTTGCGACCATCCCCGGGTTGATCATTTTCACCCTGGGAGCGGCCACGGCGCTCCTGAGGAACGAGGCAAAATGAGCGGTACTCTGAATAATGCGACAATCCGCACAGGCCGGAGTTTTGATCTTGGCAAGATGAACCTCCGCCAGCTGTGGGTCGCCTATCTGACTTACCCGACCATCCTGCTGTATTTCGCACTGGTTATTGCCAGTGCTGCCCTGGCTACATGGTTTTTTGCCGGATGGGGCCCGACACTGATTTCCATTGTCGCGGTTATTCTGGTCTACCCGGTGGTGTGGTATCTGCTGCATCGCTACGTCCTGCATGGGCGCACGCTTTATAAGATGAAATGGACGGCCGCCCTGTGGAAGCGCATCCATTTTGACCACCATCAGGATCCGCATCTGCTGGACGTGCTGTTTGGCGCACCGGTCACCACGCTGCCGACCATTGGGGTGATCACCCTTCCCATCGGTTATCTGATTGGTGGATGGGGGGCTGCTGCCACCGCCTTCGGCACCGGTGTGGCCATTACCTGCATCTATGAATTCTTTCACTGCATCCAGCATCTGAACTACAAGCCGCGTGCCGCGTGGATCCAGCGGATGAAGGCGCGCCACGTGCTGCACCACTTCCATGATGAAGACGGCAATTTCGGCATCACCAGCTTTGTGGTCGACCGCGTCTTTGGCAGCTACTATCTGGACGCCAAGGCCCGCCCGCGTAGCCCCACGGTGTTCAATCTGGGCTACGACGTGAAGGAAGCGAAGCGCTTCCCATGGGTGATGGATCTGACCGGGTCTCCCCCGCGTGACCGGCCCGACGGTGCCCGTCCGGAAGCCAAACTGATGCGCGACAACACCCGACACGCTGCATGAACACGACTCATGGGGCGCTGTCCGCCCTTATTCTGGCGGGCACACGCCCCGGCGCGCCGGACCCCATGGCGCAGGCTTGTGGCGTTTCTCACAAAGCCATTTTGCCTGTAGCCGGCACCCCTATGGTGCTGCGTGTCATCCACGCCTTGCAAGCCACACCGGGCATTGGGCGGATTGCCGTTTGTATCGACAATCCGGCCGTGCTGGAGGGTTTGCTGCCCTCTGATATTGAGATTGTTCCTTCCAGCCCGAATGGCCCCAGTGCCAGTGTGCTGGCCGGGTTGACGCAGATGGGCACCCCCCTCCTCGTCACGACTGCGGACAATGCCTTGCTGCGTCCGGAATGGATTAGTGAATTTCTGGCTAAATGCAGCCCGCAAACGGATGTTGCCGCTGCTGTTGCACCGGAAGCCGTCGTGCTGCGCGATGTGCCCGGCACGCGACGCACCTTTATCCGGCTGGCTGATATGGCATTTTCCGGCTGCAACCTGTTCCTGTTCCGCACCCCGGCCTCCCTACAGGTGGCAGCACTTTGGCAGCGTGTTGAAAAAAACCGGAAGCATCCGCTGCGGATTGCCTGGCTGCTTGGCCCCGGCATTCTTCTGCGCGCAGTATGCAAGAAACTGACACGCGCCGCCCTGTGCAGGCGCATTGGCGCGTTGAGCGGCACGATGGCGGAACTGGTGCCGCTCTCAGATGGGCGAGCCGCCGTTGATGTCGATAAACCGGCTGATCTGGAGCTGACGGAAAAGCTGATTGCTGCCGACGCCGCAGCGAACGCCTGATCCTGCCATGCGGATTGCCTACATTATCAATTCCACAGAAGGTGGCGGCGCGGCCTTTCCTGTGCCTGCCATTACCAGCGTGTTTCGCAACGCCGGGCACGAGGTTGCTGTCTTTGCGCTGACGCGGCGTGATGGCCGGGCCATCAAACCCATGCAGGACGCGGGGCTGGATGTGCGGGTTCGGGACGGTGGCCGGAAAGATCATCTTGCCGCCCTGCTCTGGCTAAAACGCCAGATGGAGCTGTGGCAACCCACTCATCTATGGACGTCCCTGACCCGCGCGACTCTGCTCGGGCAGATTGTCGGCCAGATGCGGGGTATTCCCGTTGCCAGCTGGCAGCACTCCGCCCGGCTGCGCCCCCCAAACGGCACTTTGCTACGCCTGCGGCGGAATGCCTCCTGCCTGTGGGTGGGAGATTCGCAATACGTCACGGACATCACCCGGCAGCAACTCCATATCCCGGCGGACCGCCTGCTCTGCTGGCCGATTTTCCATGCGCGGGCCAATGCGCCGCAATCCCGGCCATGGCAGCATGGAGAGCCAGTGCGCCTTGGCTCTCTGGGGCGGCTGCATCCCGTTAAAGGGTTTGATACGCTTTGCCTCGCCCTTGCCCGGCTTCAGCAGGCCCAGCGCATTCCTCCTTTTCACCTGACACTCGCAGGAGAAGGAGAAGAGCGCCCGGCACTGGAAGCCCTCATTCAGGAAAACGGACTACAGGAGCATGTCTCCCTACCCGGCTTTTGTGAGAATACTGGCCAGTTTCTGGCCGACCAGCATCTCTATCTTCAGCCATCACATTGGGAAGGATTCTGCATGGCGGCGCATGAGGCCATGCAGGCTGGCCTGCCGGTGATTGCCTCCGCCGTTGGAGAGCTCACCCATTCCATCCGTAATGCTGAGACCGGCTGGACCGTGCCGCCTAAAGACCCCGACGCACTGGCCACAGCCCTCGCAACAGCCCTCACCCAGCCGGAACAACTGGCCGGTATGGGTCAGGCAGGACGTAACTATGTCCTGACCCACTTCAGTGAAGAGGCCTTTACCCATGCGGGTGAGGCAGCCCTGCATAAACTTGCAGCGCTGACGACCTGATAAGCCGGACGCTGCCAGAGCGCGACACGTTACCCCAGCAAGGCCGCAGCTTTTTCCGGAACATCCGCCATACGCGCAGCACTGCCGTTTGCCTCTTTGGCAAAAGCCGGATTTCCATACCCCCACGCCGCAAACAGGGATCGCGCGCTGGCGCCTTTTGCCGCCAGCAGATCCGGCATCATATCCCCAATCATCACAGTGGAGGCCGGGTGCCCTCCGGCCTGCTCAATCGTGCCCAGCAAGTGCGCCGGATTGGGCTTTCTGACAGGAAAGCTGTCCCCGCCCCCTATGCTGGCAAAGAGAGAGGTCAGTCCAAAATGATCGAGAATATGCCGTGCCGCGGCTTCGGGCTTGTTGGTACAGACCGCCAGCTGCCAGCCCTGCGCCCGTAACGTCTCTAACGCGTCCTCCGTGCCGGGAAACAGGCAGGACAGCCGCGTTGCCCGAGGCATATAAAGACCCAGAAACTGCTGAACGGTCTGATCCGGATTGATCCCGATCTGCCCGTGTGGATCCGCCGTGCGAATCAGGCTCTCCACCAGCGCCTGAACGCCATTGCCAATCATCCCGCGCACAACGGGATCCGAGACGGGCGGCAGACCATGCGAGGCCAGAATTTCCCGCACGCAATCGGCAATGTCCGGCAGGGAGTCCAGCAAGGTGCCGTCCATATCAAACACGGCCAGTCCTGACTGCGTCATACGCTGTTATCCTTCTGTAAATTTTGGAAAAGTTTTATGATACACATATAACGTCTTTCCCCGGCCAGACGTTTGACACTTCCTTGAGCTTGGCTTACCGCAAGTGGATCATGACGTCTTCTCCCGCATCCCGTCCCGCCACTGCCGTCCTGCTTGCTGCCGGGCTTGGCACCCGTATGAAATCCTCCCGCCCCAAGGCCATGCAGCGTCTGGCAGGCAGGCCCATGCTGGCCCATCTGATCGCCAGCGCGGCAGAAGTGTTTGACCGGCTGGTTGTCGTGATCGGCCCGGAAATGGGCGATGTGGCCGAGCTGGCTGCGCCCTACCCCGTCGTCATCCAGCATGAACGGCTGGGCACAGCGCACGCCGCGTTGCAGGCGGAAGCTTATTTTGGGGATGGCGATGTGGCCGTTCTCTATGCCGATAATCCACTGATTTCAGCAGACACGCTCAGCCGCCTGCTGGAAGCCCGGCATGCGCCGGATGTGGGACTGGCTCTTCTGGCCATGCGCCCTGCTGAACCGGGCCGCTATGGCCGCGTGATTGCGCAGGACGGGCTTGTGGAACGGATTGTGGAATGGGCCGATGCCACGCCGGAAGAGCGGGCTATTGACCTGTGCAATGCCGGCGTGCTGTGCGCGGATGCCGCCACCTTCCGCCGCTGGCTGCACAGCGTGAAGAATGACAACGCCAAAGGCGAATTCTACCTGACAGATGTGGTGGATTGTGCCGTGGCCGATGGGGTGCGCGTCCATGCTGTGGAAGCCGCAGAAGACGAACTGCGCGGCATCAATTCCCGTATGGAGCTGGCAGAAGCCGAAGCCGCCCTGCAAGATCGCCTCCGGCAGAAAGCCATGGAAAACGGTGTGACGCTGGTTGCTCCAGAGACGGTATTCTTCTGCGCCGACACCACACTGGCCCCGGATGTACTGGTAGAGCCGCATGTGGTGTTTGGCCCCGGAGTGACGGTTGAAAGCGGCGCTGAAATCCGGGCTTTCAGCCATCTGGAAGGCTGCACCGTGCAGGCAGATGCCATTATTGGCCCGTATGCACGCCTGCGCCCCGGCACCACCATCGGCACAGCGGCCTGCGTGGGCAATTTTGTGGAAGTGAAAAACACCACCCTGGGTGATGGCGCAAAAGCCAACCATCTGACCTATCTGGGGGATGCGTCCGTTGGCACCAGCTCGAATGTTGGGGCAGGCACGATTACCTGCAATTATGACGGCTTCTTCAAACACAAAACGACCATTGGGGACCGGGTTTTTGTCGGCTCCAATTCCATTCTGGTGGCTCCGGTCAGCATTGGCACCAATGCGCTGATTGCTGCGGGCAGTGTGATTACCAAAGACGTGCCGGAAGACGCCATGGCCTTTGGCCGCCCCCGGCAGGAAAACAAGCCCGAACTGGGCAAACGTTTTAAGGAAACTCTCAAAGCCCGAAAGGAAAACGGCTGATGTGTGGCATATGCGGCGTTGTCGGCCTGCGACACGCCACCCCGATTGTCTTTGAAGGTCTGCGCCGGCTGGAATATCGCGGTTATGACTCCGCAGGTATTGCAACGCTGGTTGATGGGCGGGTTGAACGCCGCCGGGCTGCGGGCAAGCTGGATAATCTCGGCCGCCTGCTGGAAGAAAGCCCACTGGGCGGCACCACAGGCATTGGTCACACCCGCTGGGCCACGCATGGTGCGCCCACCGCCTGCAATGCGCACCCGCATGGCACGGAACGCGTGGCGATTGTCCATAACGGCATTATTGAAAACTTTGAGACGCTGCGCCGGGAGTTGGAAGCCGTCGGACAGGTTTTCCAGACGGAAACGGACAGCGAAACCATCGCCCTGATGGTGGATTACTATCTGACGCAGGGGCTTGCCCCGAAAGAGGCCGCTCTTAAAACCCTGAACCGCCTTGAAGGCGCTTATGCCGTCGCCATGATCTTTGCTGGTCATGAAGGCCTGATGATCGGCGCCTGCCACAGCGCGCCTCTGGCTGTTGGCTATGGTGACGGGGAAATGTTCCTGGGGTCTGACTCCCTCGCCCTCGCCCCGCTGACCCGCCGCATTACCTACATGGAAGATGGCGACTGCGTGGTGATTACCCCCGCCGGGGCGGACTTCATGCGGTTTGATGGCACGCCTGTTACGCGCAAGGAGCAGACAACAGCTCTCGCCGCAGGCTCCATCGGCAAAGATGGCTACCGCCATTACATGGAAAAAGAGTTGCACGAGCATCCGCTGGTTATCGGGCAGACGCTGCAGCGCATGGTGGACCCGGCCAGCCGCCGCGTGATGCTGCCGGAGATGCCGTTTGATCTGGCTTCCGTGCCACGCGCCGTCATTACCGCCTGTGGCTCAGCCTTTTATGCCGGTATGATTGGTCGATACTGGCTGGAAGATATTGCCCGCCTGCCGGTGGATATCGATGTCGCCAGTGAGATGCGGTATCGCAATCCGCCCCTCACAGCCGGCTCTCTTGGTCTGCTCATTTCTCAGTCCGGTGAGACTGCCGATACGCTGGCCGCTCTGCGCAGCCTGCGGGAAAAAGCTGTTCATATCCTCTCCGTGCTCAATGTGGAGCACAGCACCATGGCGCGTGAAAGTGATGTTGTGCTGGGCACCGTGGCCGGTCCGGAAATTTCCGTGGCCTCCACCAAAGCCTTTACCGCGCAGCTAACGGTTCTGGCCTGCCTGACCATTGCTACCGCCCGCGCCCGTGGCACGCTGGATGCTCTGGGTGAGGAAGAACTGGTCTCCGCCCTGCTTGATCTGCCCAGCCGTGCGGCGGAAGTCTTCACGCAGGGTGAAGCTGTCCGCCGTATGGCGCAGGTCGTGGCGGAAGCGCGGGATGTGCTCTATCTGGGCCGGGGCAGCATGTTCCCCGTCGCCATGGAAGGCGCGCTGAAGCTCAAGGAAATCACTTACATCCACGCGGAAGCCTATGCCGCGGGCGAGATGAAACACGGGCCGATTTCCCTGATCGACCGGACTGTGCCGATTGTTGCCAGCGCGCCCTACACCCCGCTGTTTGATAAGACGCTCTCTAACCTGCAGGAAGCCAAGGCTCGTGGCGGTCGCCTGCTGGTCTTTACAGACACCAAGGGGGCTGAGCGCGTCTCCGCCATAGCGGAAGATATGGTTGTGCTGCCACATGTGCATGATTTTGTGGCCCCCATCCTGCAAACCATTCCGGTGCAGATGCTGGCCTATGAGGTTGCTGTGCTGAAAGGCACGGATGTGGACCAGCCGCGCAACCTCGCAAAGTCAGTAACGGTCGAATAAGCCGACGTTCACACAGTTTTAGACGAGTCTGACAAAACGTGCGGCGCACTGTGTCCTGAGAAAACTCTCAGACCTGGGCACCGCACGTTTTTGTTTTTTCAGGTCGCCTGCTTCGGCGTCCCGTCCAGAAGAATGGTAATGCGGCCAAGTTTGGGGTGATCGATCTCAACCCGCACCGCTACAAAACCGGCTTCTCCTATTTTTTCAAACCACGCCCGGCCCGGCTGCGGGTTCCGCAACTTGCTCTTCTCGCTGTTAAACTTGAAGCCTTCAGTCTGCTGCGCCACAAAATCACACCGCAGCGCATCTTCACCCCATTCCAGCGGACCGCCGGAAGGAAGGCGTTGTAAGCCAACCGGGTGCATGGAGAGTGTGCTCAAACGCATGCCATCAAAAACTTTGGCCTGCCCGCTACAGGTCTGGGTGGTGCGGACCTGATGCAGCAAATTCATCAACGCAGCGAGGGTATCGATGGCCCCCTTTTTGTCTGCGTCAGGCACAACTTCCCGATCCGTCTCGGCCGGGTCAAGCTGGGTGACCACAGGCATCTGATCCCGATAGGCCAGAGAGACATGGCGGTTCCGGCCACGAGACCAGCCCACGCTATCATACGCGGCAGGCTCTGCGGTCTGACCCGCAAACTGCCCCTGAGCACTGGTCTGCAAATTCGTTTTCATGAACAGGCCGAAAAACCCGCCTGTCCTGATATGGGCGGCAACCCCATATTGCGTCTCGCTCAGCCGATAGGATGCCTGAATATCCATGACGTTGAAGCCATGCGCATAAACACGATAGTTCACGACAGTCTGAGGCAACGCGGCATCAGCGCGCGCGACAGAGCCACACCCGCCCACCAGTAAAAGTCCGGCACACAGGCCCGGCACAAGAGACCTCAAAAGAGCGGCCCCACCGGACAGCAAACGTAAACGCGGCATAGCATTCCTTTTCAAACGGCCTCAGACAGACTCGGCCTGCACAGGACGATACCCCAACCGGCGGGAAAGCGCCTGCGCCAGAGCCCCAGCCATGCGCCCCAGCTGGCTGACATCATAACGGCCAAGCTCAGTTTGCGGCAGGCTCAGTCCTACCCCCGCCACCATGCGCCCGGAATGATCCTTCACCCCTGCGCCGAAGCACCACAGACCATCATGAATCTGTTCATCATCCACGGCGTAACCACGCTCTCTGATTTCCGCGATTTCCCGTACCAGAGTCGTAACTGAGCGGATACCGTTGGGCGTCAGCGGTTCCGGCCATGTTGAAGCTGGATGCAGGGTCAGCCATTCCCGGAAGGCGTTATCGTCCATCTCGGCCAGCATGGCATTGCCTGTGGCCGTAAATATGGCAGGCAGACGCATGCCGACGCGGAAGGACGCGCCCAGCACCGTGGCACTGTTCCGGCAGGCCATGTAGACCACTTCCGTATCTTCCAGCACCGTGAGTGTGACCGTGAAGGCCGCGAGGTCCGAGAAGCTTTCCAGAGTCTGGTAAAATTCCGTCACCAGATCCCGCCGTTCCGTCACCCCTCCGGCCCAGTCCAGCAGGCGCGCGCCCAGCCGATAGCCTTGTGTGACGGTTTTTTCCAGCAGCCCCAGTTCCACCATAACCGCCACCAGCCCGTGGACTGTGCTGCGGGGCAGTTCAAGCTGGCGGGCGATATCAGCCGCAAGCGGCGGGCGCTCTGTGCTTTTCACCAGATCAAGAATGCGCACAGCCCGGCGCAGGGCGGGCACAGAATCATGAGATTTGGACATGCCGTTTCTTATTTTCCTTGTTGACAAAGAGGGGCCTTACCCTCATTATTCCAAATACGGGATCGAGTTCAATATAATGAACAATAAAAATCAGAACTCGATCCTACCGCAGACTATTCTGGTGGAAGCCTGACAAGAACCCGGAACAGGGCAGCAGGCTTCCCCCCGGACTTTTCTGATCTGACACATCTCCCCCTCCACACTCGCTCCTTTGGTTCTCTTACGCTAAACAGGACAGACACAAGTCCCGTCAATGTCGTAAAGATGAGTGCCTGACCGTGACCACACTCTATGATTTTACCCTCCCCGCCCTTGAAGGTGGTGAGATCAATCTGGCTGATTACCGTGGCCGGCCCGTTCTGATTGTGAACACGGCCTCCAAATGCGGCTTCACCCCGCAATATGAAGGGCTTCAGGCCCTGTGGTACCAGTTCCGCAGCATGGGGCTGGTTGTTATCGGGATTCCCAGCAACGATTTTGGGGCGCAGGAGCCGGGAACGGCCTCCGATATTGCGTCTTTCTGCCACCGGAACTACGGCGTGAGCTTTCCTATGGCGGCTCGCTCCCCGGTAAAAGGCCCCCACACCATTCCGCTGTTCCGCTGGCTGGACAAGGAGTGCGGTTTTCTGGCCCGCCCCCGCTGGAACTTCTACAAATATCTGACCAACCGGAAGGGTAAACCTGTCGACTGGTTTTCCAGCATTACGTCCCCCACCTCCGCCCGTGTGACCAAAGCGGTGGAACGTGTGATCCTGAACCCCTGAGCCGGGTTTAGCGTTTAACGAGGAACGATCAGCCCATCCCGCAGCGTGACCACCCGGTCCATGCGGGTCAGGAGTTCTTCATTATGGGTGGCGACCAGAGCCGCCAGCCCCTGCCCACGCACAGCCGCCATCAGTTCCGAGAACACGGCGTCTGCTGTGCGCACATCCAGATTACCAGTCGGTTCATCCGCCAGCAGCAGCGCAGGGGTATTGGCCAGCGCACGGGCAATGGCCACACGCTGCTGCTCACCACCGGACAGCTTGCCCGGCAGGTGGCTCACGCGGTGCGCCAGACCAAACATGTCCAGAAGCTTTTCCGCTTTCTGACGTGCCTCGGCCTTGCGGACGCCAGCAATCATCTGCGGCAGCATGACGTTCTCACGCGCTGTGAACTCCGCCAGCAGGTGGTGGAACTGATAGACAAAGCCAATCTGGTCACGCCGCAACGCCGTGCGCCCCGCTTCGGGCAGGCCGTACGTCCGCTGCCCGCAGATCTCGATCTCGCCCTCATCCGGCGTATCCAGCAGGCCAGCCAGATGCAGCAGCGTGGATTTCCCGGTGCCCGAGGGAGCCACAAGCGCGACAATCTCACCTGCATGCAGGGTGAAGTCCACACCCTGCAAAACAGGCAGCGTGCCATCTTCCCCGCTTTTGTAGGTCTTCTTCACGCCACGCAGGCTGAGGGCGACATTACTCATGGCGCAATGCCTCCACAGGATCAGTTTTTGCCGCACGCCATGAGGGATACAGCGTGGCGAGCAGAGAGAGGGTCAGAGCCATGGCGATCACTTCGCCCACCTGCCCCCAGACCAGCTTAGCCGGAAGGTGTTCGAGGTAATAAACCTCCGGGTTAAACAGATTCGTGCCGGTCAGCTTCTGCAGCGCCTGACGAATCCGCTCGATATTCTCACAGAACACCACGCCCAGCAGCGTTCCGGCCACGGTGCCGGTGACACCAACAGAAGCCCCGCACATCAGGAAGATGCGCATAATGGCCCCTCGGCTGGCCCCAATGGTGCGCAGCACGGCAATATCGCCCGTCTTGTCCTTCACCATCATGATCAGGGAAGAAATGACGTTAAAGGCTGCGACCAGAATGATCAGCGTCAGGATCAGGAACATAACGTTCTGTTCCACCTGCACCGCGCCAAACAGAGCATTGTTGGCATTGGTCCAGTCCAGCACCCGCAGGCCGGGTTCTCCGATGGCATTCACAATCCGCATCGTCACCGGGCGAATGTTCTGCTCATCCTTCGCCATGACCTGAATCTGGGTCACCTTGTCAGGCATCTGGAAATAGACCTGCGCGGCGTGCATTGGCAGGAAGACGTAGCTGGAATTGTAGTCGTTCACGCCCGCATCAAAAATGGCCACCACATGATAGGCACGCACGCGAGGTACGGTGCCAAACGCCGTGGCCGCCCCATCGGGCGAAACCAGCGTGATGCGTGAGCCAATGGACAACCCCGCACGATCCGCCAGCGTCACGCCAATGGCGATGGAATCGTCACTGCCGAAATCATCCAGCGTGCCCGCCACCAGCGAGGAACTGACGCCTTTCAGGTCCAGCAAGCCCTGCCGGGTCATGCCATGCACCACCCCGCCGGAATTGTAAGACCCCGCACTAAGCAGCACCTGCCCTTCAATAAGCGGGGTTGCGCTGATAACGCCGGGCACTTTCCGCACCCGAGCCGCAACATTCTCATACTGAGAAATGGTGCGGCCTGCGCCGTAAATGCTCAGATCCCCATTCAGGCCGAGAATACGGCCCATCAGGTCCGCCTGAAAGCCATTCATCACCGCCATGACGATGATGAGCGTGGCGACCCCGAGGGCAATCCCCACGAGCGAGAAAATGGCAATGACGGAAACAAAGCGTTCCCCGCGCCGTGCCCGAAGGTAGCGGCCTGCCACGGCCCGCTCGAAGGGACCAAACATCATCAGTCTGCCAGCACCAGAGCGAGAGCGTCTTCCACACTGACTTCCTTGCGCTCGCCCGTTGCGCGGCGCTTGAGCTCCACGCGGCCTTCCTTGGCGCTACGCGGGCCGACGACGATCTGCCAGGGATGGCCCATCAGGTCCGCATCTGCGAATTTCGCACCGGCCCGGTCCGTCCGGTCGTCATACAGGAAGGCTTCGATATTGGTGTTGTAGATCTGCTCACACATGGCGTCACAGGTCTCATCACCAACCTTCAGGTTGATGATCACCGCACGGAAGGGTGCGACCGCATCCGGCCAGATAATGCCGGCATCATCATGGCTGGCTTCAATAATGGCCCCCGCCAGACGGGAGACGCCAATACCGTAAGACCCCATTTCCGGATAGACCGGCGTGCCTTCCGGCCCGCTGACCGTCACATCCATGGATTGGGTATATTTGGTACCAAAGTGGAAAATATGCCCCACTTCCACGCCACGCCCTTCCCGACGGCGGTCTTCCGGCACGGCATCCCATGCGGCGGTATCGTGCATTTCATCGGTGGCGGCATACGGCGTGGTGACGCGCTTGTAGAAAACTTCCAGCGCTTTGGGGTCTTCCACATTCACCGGCTCATCCAGCCAGTCCTGCTCTTCGAGAGCAGCATCATAAAACACGCCGCTTTCCCCTGTGGGGGCGAGGATCAGGAATTCGTGGCTCAGTTCACCACCAATCGGCCCGGTATCGGCACGCATCGGCACGGCCCGCACACCCAGACGCTGGAACGTGCGCAGGTAAGCCAACAGCATGCGGCGATAGGTGGCAACAGCAGAGTCGTAATCCAGATCAAAGCTGTAGGCATCTTTCATCAGGAATTCACGGCCACGCATCACGCCAAAACGCGGACGCACTTCATCGCGGAATTTCCACTGAATATGATACAGCATCTGCGGAAGATCCTTGTAGGACTTCACAGCCTGCCCGAACAGATCGGTGATCATTTCCTCATTGGTCGGCCCGTAAAGCAGCTCGCGTTTATGACGATCCTGAATGCGGAGCATTTCCGGGCCATACGCGTCATACCGACCGGAACGCTTCCACAGGTCAGCGGACTGAAGCGTGGGCATGAGCACTTCCTGCGCGCCAATCCGGTCCTGCTCTTCCCGCACGATCTGGCTGATATTGCGCAGAACCTTCAGGCCTGCGGGGAGCCAGGCATAAATGCCGGATGCCGTCTGCCGGATCAGACCAGCCCGCAGCATGAGCCGATGCGAGACGATCTGCGCCTCTGCCGGGTTTTCCTTAAGCGTGGGAAGAAAACTACGCGAAAGACGCATGGTGCACTCAGCCTTGTCTGGCAGGTGAGACCACAGGCGGTCTCACTCTGAAATTTTACTCTGTAATCTGCTCTAAAACAGTGCGGCGACAAAGAAAACCCGCCTGATGCAGGTCTTCTTTTAGTCGCCGTTTTTACCCTGCCCGACGCAGGGTATGGTTCTGCGCGTCAGACGCGCAGAACGTGAACATCCACCAGCGGACGCTTCTGAAGTTTGCGGCTAAGAGCGCGACGCAGCGCAGTTTTGGCAGCATCCCGGAAGGACTGGTCATCGCTCCGCAGTTCGTCAGGGATCACATCAATCGCGTTGGCGAATTCTTCGCGCACGCGCACGCTTTCCAGATCATCCGGGTCCAGCAGACCGGGGGCGCTGACTTTCGGCTCACCGATAACGAAGCCTTCGTCATCCACCGCAAAGCTGGCAATCACCACACCGTTGAACAGCATCTTGCGGCGAGCCGCCAGCACGCCACCGTTCATGGGCAGCAGACGCCCGGCATCCAGAGCCAGACGACCAGACGGTGCGGTATCGACCACTTCCACCTTGCCGGGGGCGAGACGCAGGATGTCACCATCTTCCAGCAGGATCGGCGCGATGTCCTTTTCCTGAGCCAGAGCGGCATGGGCCGTCAGATGGCGCCATTCGCCATGCACCGGCACGGCATATTTCGGCCGGACCAGATCATACATGGTGCGCACATCATCGCCCGTCGCGTGACCGGACACATGCACAAAGGCTTCCTTGTCCGTAATCACGCGCACACCGCGACGGGAAAGGTTATCCTGCACCGCCATGATGGCGCGCTCGTTGCCCGGAATCATACGGCTGGAATAAATCACCGTATCGCCCTCACCGAGGGACACATTCGGGTGCATATCCAGAGAAATGCGGGACAGAGCGGAGCGCGGCTCACCCTGACTGCCGGTGATGATCATGACGATCTGATCATCCGGCACGTCATTCACGTCCTGCTCCGTCAGGAACGGCAGCACACCGGACAGATAGCCGCACTCACGCGCCGCCACATCCAGATTGCGCAGAGACCGGCCAACCAGCACCACCGTGCGGCCAGCAGCCTGAGCGGCCATGGCGATGGTTTCCACACGCGCCACGTTGGAAGCAAAGCAGGTGACGGCAATGCGTCCCTTCAGCCCGCTGATGAGGTCCGTCATGCTGCGACGCACTTCGGATTCCGAACGGGAGGGGCCGGAACTCATCACGTTGGTGCTGTCACACACCAGCGCCAGAACGCCTTCATCCCCCACTTCCTTCAGACGCTTGACGTCTGTCGGCGGGCCAACCAGCGGATCGGGGTCCAGCTTCCAGTCACCCGTATGCACGATCACGCCATCGGGCGTGCGCAGCACAACAGCCTGTGCTTCCGGCACAGAGTGGGTAACGGGGATGAATTCCAGATCAAACGGGCCGACCTTGAACTCACCGCCACAGGGAATGACGTGAATAGGCACCTGCTGGAGCAGACGCGCTTCACCCAGCTTGCGGCGCAGCACGGCACCTGCAAACGGCGTCACGTACACCGGGCATTGCAGCAGCGGCCACACATGCGCGACGGCGCCAATGTGATCCTCATGCGCATGGGTGATGACCAGACCGGCCAGCTTATCCTTGCGCTCCGCAATAAAGGTGGGGTCCGGCACCAGAATTTCTGCTTCCGGGGTGTCATTCCCGCTAAAGCCGATGCCGCAATCTATCGCCAGCCAGGTTTCCCCAAGGCGATAGAGATTCAGATTCATGCCAATCTCACCCGTTCCGCCCAGGGGCAGAAAGACGAGATCGCCGTTCTGTTCTGTCATAAGTAGTACTACCCTTCTGTCAAAAAGTCTTTTTCGATTGTGAGACGCGGCAAGGGATTCCGCCCCGCCAATATCCGCAGCCCGTTAAGGGTCAGCATTGAATCCACGTGATCAAACACCGTTGTGCCTTCCGAGAAGAGCGGAGCCAGACCGCCAGTTGCGAGCACCTTCATGTTTTGCCCGACTTCCTGCCTGATCCTCTCGACGATCCCCTCGATCAAACCCACGTAACCCCAGAACACGCCTGACCGCATAGCGGCCACTGTATTACGCCCAATGACGGAATCCACCGCCGGGCGTCCAATTCCTATTCTCGGCAACCGTGCGGCTGCCTGATGCAGAGCCTCAACCGAAAGGTTGATGCCCGGTGCAATTACACCCCCGCAATAGCTGCCCTCTGCATCCACCACATCAAAGGTTGTGGCGGTGCCAAAATCAATCACCGTCAACGGACCACCGTACAGATGGTGTGCCGCAAGCCCGTTTAAAAGCCGGTCCACGCCAACTTCGTCCGGATTATCCATTTTGATGGAAAATCCCCAGTCCAGCCGGGCGGAGGCCAGCAGCGGCTCCACCGCAAACCATTGGCGGCACAAGGTGCGCAGATGGTAGAGCGCTGCGGGCACCACCGTGCCAATCACAGCGCCTTCAATATCATCCGCCGCAATCCCCTGCATCTTCAGCAGAGCCAGCAACCAGACCGCGTACTCATCAGACGTGCGCTGGGCCTGCATGGTAATGCGCCAGACACCCCGCCATTTTTCGCCATCATGCACGGCAAACACGACATTCGTGTTGCCAGCATCAATGACGAGAAGCAACGTCAGCCCCCTGTTCTGCCAGCAGGATATCCCCTGTTGCGATCGTTTTCATGCCCTGTTCCGTCTCAAGCAGAAGCCGTCCATCAGCGGCAAGCCCTGCAAACTGGCCCTTTTCATAAGTAGTCCCGCCGCTTACGACAAGAGGCGTGCCCACAGGATGTGCACGTTTCCGCCATTCCGCACACAAAACGGCAAAGCCATCCTGCTGCCAGACAGCACACCAGTGCGCCAACTGCGCGAGAATGGCGCGGGCCACATCAGCAGGCGGCGGTACCGGCCCACATTGCCCTAAAGAGGCCGCTCTCCGGCCAATCTGCGCTTCCTCCGGCGGCTGCACGAGGTTAGCCCCCATGCCGATGACCAGCATCGGCCCTTCCCGCTCGATCAGGATGCCACCGAGCTTCTGACCGTCCAGCAGAATATCATTCGGCCATTTGATCATCAGCCGGTCTCGCGCTGCGGGAACGCTCGTCGCCAGCCCTTCAAAAAACGCCAGCGACGCAACAAAGGGCCAGCCCCCCAAGGCGTCCAGCCCCGCCTGCCCCGCATCCAGCAGAACAGAAAAGGCAAGACTTTGCCCGGCATTGGCCCAGTTGCGCCCCCGGCTACCGCGCCCTTTTGTCTGCCGCAATGCCAGAAGCGCCAGCCCCGGTGCTTCTCCAGTGCGGGCGCGTTCCAGACAGACATCGGAGGTTGACGTCAGTTCCTCATAACATTCCAGCCGCCAGGCTGCCGTCGGCTCACTCATCCGCCAAGGGCCAGAGCAGCCTGTCGGGCCATAGCCATCAGCGGGCCAAGAGCGAGAATAAAGAATACTGTCGCCAGCCCCATGCTGCCCGAGACAAACAGGAGGCTGCCTGCTGGCCGGTCCAGCCCCTCCGCAGAGGCATCAAAATACATCACCTTCACCACCCGCAGATAGTAATACGCACCAATAACGCTCGAGACTGCCCCGATCGCCACCAGAACGTAAAGCCCGGATTGCCATGCTGCAGCAAAAACCATCAGTTTCCCGAAAAAACCCGCCAGTGGCGGCGCGCCGACCATGCTGAACATGAACACCGCCAGCGCAGCCGCCAGTCCGGGGTCTGTCCGACCCAGACCGGCCAGGTCAGAAATGGAGGTCACTTCATGCCCTCTGCGACGCATGGCCGTAATCACGGCGAATACCCCGGCATTCATGACCAGATAGGCCGCCAGATAAACCAGCGTGGCCCGCACGCCATTGGTGGAGGCCGCTGCCAGTCCCATGAGCGCGTAGCCCATATGGCCGATAGAGGAGTAGGCCATCAGCCGTTTGATGTTGGTCTGCGGAATGGCTGCAAACGCGCCATAGACCATTGAGAGGATAGACAGGGTTTCAATCAGGATCTGCCAGCGCGGAGCCATAGAGCCAAACGGGCCACTCATCACGCGCAGGAACAGCGCAAAGGCCGCAAATTTGGGAGCGCCTGCCATATAGGCGGTAATGGGCGTGGGCGCGCCCTGATACACATCCGGGGTCCACATGTGGAACGGCACGACCGAGAGCTTGAAGCTCAGCCCCACCACAAGGAACACAAGGCCGACCATCAGCCCGCTGGGCAGCGTTGCTGTTTGCTGAATGGCGGCAATCAGCCCGGTATAGGCCATGGTCCCGGCATACCCATAGATCAGAGACATGCCATACAGCAGCAGACCGGACGCCAGAGACCCGAGAACGAAATATTTCAGCCCGGCCTCGGAGGACGTGACATCATCCCGCTCCAGCGCGCACAGGATGTAAATGGAGAGCGAGGACAACTCCAGCCCGACAAACAGCGTCATCAGGTTGGCGGAGGACGCCATGATCAGCGCGCCGAGGGTTGAAAACAGGATCAGCACCCCGGTTTCAAACGGAAGCGGCGTGCGCTCTTCCGTACGGTAGCTGAGCGTCAGCACCAGCGCCACCAGGCCGCCAAGCAGAGCCAGCATTTTCATGAAGCGAGCAAAGCCGTCATTCACAAAGGTGCCAGCATACGCCATGCCGTCTGGAGAGAGAGCTACCAGCACACCACAGCCGACAAACGCTGCGACCGTCAGCAGGGTGCAGGAGACAATGCCCTTCCCTYCCCGCTGCAGCACGCCAAACACAAGAATAACCAGCCCCGCCAGTGCGAGCGCGATTTCCGGCAGAGCCAGCGTCCAGTTAACCGATGCAGCACTCATGGCTCGGCACTCCGTTCAGAGCAGGAGAAAACAGGAAAGACAGCGTGGGTCATTTCAGTCTCCTCACCCGCAGAGGGCTACGGTCAGCACCACGACCAGCCCCGCCAGCATGGTGAACGCATAGAACGCGATGGACCCGGTTTGCAGACGGATAGCATCAGACGCGCCGTTGGCCGTCGCCTGCACCAGATCACGCGGGAGGCCTTCAACCGCCCCTTCCTCGCCGTCTTTCCAGAGAATACGGGCGAGGGCGGTATAAGGCCGGACAAAAATGCGGTCATACAGCTCATCAAAATACCATTTGTTGAGCAGGAACCGATAAAGCGGGCCACAGGAGCGAGCCAGCGCTCCCGGCAGATCCGGTCTGGCAATATAGAACACATACGCCACAGCAATACCCGCCAGCCCGACCACAGAAGGCAGAAGCGCCACCAGTCCCGGCACATGCTCAAAGATTTCCATGATACTGTTATCCGGCGCATTGAAGATGCTGCCTTGCCAGAACGCGGCCTGCTGCGTGCCGATATAATACGGAGCCAGCGCAATCCCGCTCACCACAGACCCGATTGCCAGCAGCACCAGCGGAATAGTCATGGAAAGCGGGCTTTCATGCGCGGTATCCCGCATTTGTGCATCCGCTGGCGCACCGTGGAATACCAGAAAGATCAGACGCCAGCTGTAAAAGGCCGTTAGGAAAGCCGTAATGACGCCCAGCGTCCACGCATAATGGCTCATGCCGCTATCCGCCGCCCAAAGCGTGTTGAGGATGGCGTCTTTTGACCAGTAGCCGGCAAAGGGGAACACGCCGGCCAGCGCCAGACTACCAATCCACATCACTGCATACGTCAGTGGCAGTTTTTTCCACAGCCCGCCCATGCGGAACATGTTCTGTTCATCATGCATGGCATGGATCACGGAACCGGCTCCCAGGAACAGCAGCGCTTTGAAAAAGGCATGTGTTGTCAGGTGAAAAACGGACGCCTGATACGCTCCTACGCCGACAGCCGCGAACATATACCCCAGCTGGGAGCACGTGGAATAGGCAATGCTCCGTTTAATATCCGGCTGCACCATGCCGACCGTGGCGGCAAAAAAACAGGTGGTGGCACCAATAAATATCACGAACAGGCGCGTGTTCGGTGCAACCTCCAGCAAGGGCGACATCCGCGCCATCAGGAAGACGCCAGCCGTCACCATGGTGGCCGCGTGAATCAGCGCCGAGACAGGGGTTGGACCTTCCATGGCGTCCGGTAGCCATGTGTGCAGGAAAAGCTGTGCTGATTTCCCCATGGCTCCGACAAACAGCAGGAAGCTGATAATTTCCACCATCCGAAAGGACTGCCCGAACAGCGTGTAAGGTGCCCCGGCAACCTGCGGCACGGCGGCAAAAATATCTTCATACCGCACGGACTGGAACTGGACATAAATCAGGCCAATCCCGACGAGGAAAAACAAGTCTGCCACGCGGTTGACCACAAAGGCCTTGATGGCCGCAGCCGTGGCGGCCGGACGGTCATACCAATAGCCAATGAGCAGATAACTGGCGAGGCCAACCCCTTCCCATCCGAAAAACAGCTGAATGAGGTCCGAGGACGACACCAGCATGAGCATGGCGAAGGTAAACAGCGAGAGATACGCAAAAAACCGATAAACCGGCATGCTCTCATGGCTCATATAGCCAAGGCTGTAGCAGTGAACCAGCAGCGAGATGCAGAGCACCATGGCTGCCATGGTCACAGAAAGCGTATCGAACCGCAGGGTCCATGTGGCGTGAAAGCCGCCTGCATTGATCCAGTCCGCCAGCGGCACGGCAGAGGGGCCAAAGCCGGAGGTCCAGCCGCCATACAGCGCTCCCACCCCGCACAGGGAGGCAACACCCATGCACAGCAGCGTCACGATTTTGGCCATGGTGTCGCCCATCAGGCGACCACCAAGCCCTGCCACAACGGCACCCGCCAGAGGCAGAGTCACGGCTGCGGCAAACAGGTGAAGATCGGTCTGCATGAGTCCGCTCATCCCTTCATCATCGTGACGTCTTCGACCTGGATCGAGCCACGGTTACGGAAATACACCGTGACAATCGCCAGCCCGATGGCGGCTTCCGCTGCGGCAATGGTGAGCACAAACAGCACCATCACCTGCCCGGAGAGATCTCCATGCGCGGAGGAAAACGCCACAAAATTCAGATTGGCCGCCAGAAGAATGAGCTCCATGGACATCAGGATGATGATGATATTCTTCCGGTTAAGAAAAATACCCAGCACCCCCAGCACCAGCAGCGCCGCACTGACCACAAGATAAGGCCCAAGCCCGATAGGAGCGATTGCCGGTGTCATGCGCCAGTCTCCTCTTTTTCCGCCTCTTTGCGCTGCTCATTAGAACCGTAAGAGCCAGGAGCAGCAATTTCGTAATACGAGGTTCGGGGGCGCAGAAAACCACCCTGCTCCAACACGTTTTCGCCAAGTGGCAGTTGCACAAGCTCCAGCGTCTCTTCACGTGTGCGTGCATGCTGTTTTTCGATATTCTGCCGACGCCCGCTACCGGTTTGACGGAGGGTGAGCACAATGGCCCCGATCATGGCGACGAGAAGCACCAGCCCGCAGGCCTGAAACAGCAACACGTAGTGGGTATAGATCAGCGTGCCCAAAGCCGCCGTGTTGGTCAGGCCGGGAGCCGCCTGCACTCCCCCCCCCGCACTGGCCGGAGCCATGCTCCAGTTGCTCATAGCCATAACGAGCTCGGCAAACAGGATGCCCCCAACACACGCCCCAATAGGCGCGTTACGCTGTAAGCCTTCCCGCAGTTGCGTGAAATCAACATCCAGCATCATGACGACAAACAGGAACAGGACCGCCACCGCGCCGACATAGACAATGACCAGCAGCATCGCCAGGAACTCGGCTCCAGCGATGAGAAACAGTCCGGATGCATTGAAAAACGCCAGAATAAGAAACAGCACCGCATGCACCGGGTTGCGCACACTAATGACCATACAAGCAGACATCAGCAACACGGCGGCAAAAACGTAAAAAACAACCTGCGCCAACATCAGCCGGCCTCCTGCCCCAGCCGGGGCTGCACGGGGTTAACGATACGGGGCATCGTATTCCAGCCGACGGGCTAGCAAGGCTTCCCACCGGTCTCCATTTTCAAGGAGCTTATCCTTGTCGTAGAGCAACTCTTCCCGTGTTTCTGTAGCGAATTCGTAATTCGGCCCTTCGACAATGGCATCCACCGGGCAGGCTTCCTCGCACAGACCGCAATAGATGCATTTTGTCATGTCGATATCGTAACGCGTGGTGCGGCGGGAGCCATCATCGCGCTCTTCCGCCTCAATCGTAATAGCTTCCGCCGGGCACGTTGCTTCGCAAAGTTTACAGGCAATGCAGCGCTCTTCCCCATTCGGGTAACGCCGCAGGGCGTGTTCCCCGCGAAAGCGCGGCGAGAGCGGCCCTTTTTCATACGGGTAGTTCAGCGTCACCTTCGGCTGGAACATCATTTTGAATGTTGAAGCCATCCCACCGACAAGTTCTGTCAGCAGGAACGAGCGGAACGTGCGTGTTAAAGCGCCCATCAGTTTACGCCTCCTACCTGTGGCAACAGGCCTGTGGCCATCAGGAAACCAGCCGTTGCAATCATCCAGACCAGTGACAGCGGCAGGAAGACTTTCCAGCCAAGACGCATCAGCTGGTCATACCGGAAGCGCGGGAATGTTGCCCGGATCCAGATAAAGACAAACAGACAGAACAGAATTTTAAAAATCAGCCACAGCGGTCCGGGCACCCATGTAAAGGGCGCCAACCCTAGCGGTGGCAGCCAGCCTCCCAGAAACAGAATGCTAATCATGCCTGACATCAGGATCATGTTTGCATATTCACCAAGGAAAAAGAGACCGAAGGCCAGTGACGAATATTCCACAAAGAACCCGGCCACGAGTTCACTCTCGCCTTCCGGCAGGTCAAACGGCGCACGATTAGTTTCCGCGAGCGCCGAAATGAAGAAGACGATAAACATCGGGAACATGGGCACGCAGAACCAGATATGGCGCTGGGCCAGCACAATATCATTCAGGTTCAGGCTGCCAACGGCCAGCAGGACGGAGACAATGACCAGCCCGATGGACACTTCATACGAGACCATCTGCGCGGCAGACCGCAGTCCACCCAGAAAGGCATAGCGGGAATTGGACGCCCACCCGGCAATCAGAATGCCGTAAACCCCAAGCGAGGAAATGGCGAGCAGATACAAAATGCCAACATTGATATCCGCCACGGCCAGACCGTTTCCGGTTGGAATAACTGCCCAGGCCAGCATGGCGAGAGAAAAGGTGAGAAACGGTGCAAAGAGAAACAGCGCCCGGTTTGCCCCGGCGGGAATAACCGTTTCCTTCATGATCATCTTGATAGCATCGGCAAATGCCTGAAACATCCCGAACGGGCCGTTCACATTCGGCCCGCGCCGACGCTGCATGGCCGCCATCACCTTGCGTTCCATAAGCGTCAGATACGCCACGGCAATCAGCAACGGCACCAGAACGGCCAGTGTTTCCAGCAGCATCAGGATAATCTGGCCTGCGAGCGTATGATAAAAAAACTGCGCCATTCGCCCTTACTCCGCCGCTACTGCACGCACAGGCCCGTAAACACGGGAACAGTCCGCCATGGTGGGGCTGGCCCGGCTGATGGGGTTGGTCTGGTAGTAATCCTGCATCACCGGTCTGAAAGCGCTTGCAGCAAGCCCCTCCTCCTGCGCTGCGGAAACCGCCGGCACAGTCGGTGCGGATGCGCCCTGCCCTTCAATCTGCGTAATCGGCTGAGCAACAGCCCCGATCTGCCGGAAGACTGGATTGACCTCTGCCATCCGGTCCCGCAGAGCATCCAGTGTGTCATAGGGCAGTGTTTTGCCGATCACTTCAGAAAAAGCGCGAAGAATACGCCAGTCTTCCCGCGCCTCGCCGGGCGGGAAAACAGCCCGGAAGCCCCGCTGCACGCGGCCTTCCGTATTCACATACGTTCCCGGCTTTTCGGTGTAGGCCGCTCCCGGCAGGATAATATCGGCGCGAGCGGCGGCAGCATCGCCATGGTGGCCCTGATAGACCACGAACGTGTCAGCCCCGATTTTATCAATCGGGAATTCATCAGCGCCCAGAAGCCAGAGAACATCAACGCCACCACGCAGCATGCCGCTGGCGTTGCGCCCGCGCGTACCGGGCAGGAAGCCGAGATCCAGCGCCCCAACGCGTGAAGCCGCTATATGCAGGACGTTCAGCCCGTTCCAGCCCTCTGCGATTGCCCCCGTTTGAGCTGCCAGTTTTTTACAGGCGTCATAAATGGCTGATGCGTCAGGGCGGGTCAGCGCACCATGACCGATGATAATCATGGGCCGCTTTGCGGTTTTCAGAGTTTCGGCAAAAGGATGACTACCATCAAGAAGCTTTTCCAGAACTTCCGGCCCATCCCCAAGCAACTCAGCCGGATAGGTTGGGTCCGTCAGCGGGTGTCCGATCATGGCAATCGGGAAGCGGCCGCGCCCGGAATCCAGAAAGCGTTTACGAATACGGGCATTCAGCACCGGAGCCTCGTGCCGAGGATGTGTTCCCACCAGCAGAAGGGCATCGGCCTCCTCTATGCCGAGAATGCCGCTGTTAAACAGATAGCCTTCCCGCGCACTGAGGTCATACCAGGCGTTATCCTGACGGCAATCGAGATTGGGCGAGCCCAGAGACGTCATCAGGTCTTTCAGCGCACACAGGCTTTCCGCATCGCACAGATCCCCCACAATGGCACCGATCTGATAGCCAGAAACCCCATCCAGACGCCGCGCAAGAGATACAAAAGCCTCCTGCCAGGACGCCTGCATCAGCTTGCCATGCACCCGCACCCACGGGCGATCCAGCCGCCTGCGCTTAAGCCCGTCAACTGAAAAACGCCCTTTGTCAGACAGCCATTCTTCATTCACCTCATCATTCACGCGCGGCACAATCCGCATGACCTCACCGCCACGCGCCTGAATCTGGATGTTGGTGCCAACAGCATCCATCACATCAATACTGTCAGTCTTTTTGTATTCCCAGGAACGGGCATGAAAGGCGGAGGGCTTGGCCGTCAGCGCGCCCACCGGGCAGATATCAATCAGGTTGCCAGATAGTTCAGACGTCAGCGCTTTTTCCACGTAGGTGGTGATTTCCGCATTTTCGCCACGGGAGACCATCCCCAGTTCCGGCGTTCCGGCCACTTCCGTAGTGAAGCGCACGCACCGTGTACACTGGATGCAGCGCGTCATGACGGTTTTGACCAGCGGACCGAGGTCTTTATCCGTTACGGCCCGCTTGGGCTCATGATAGCGAGATACCCCGGTGCCATACCCGTATGCCTGATCCTGCAAATCACACTCACCACCCTGATCGCAGATCGGGCAATCTAACGGGTGATTGATCAACAGGAACTCCATGACCGCACGGCGGGCACGACGCACCATCTCAGTGTCCGTCAGAATTTCCATCCCCTCGGAAACCGGGAAGCCACAGGAGGCAACCGGCTTAGGCGCACGCACTACCTGCACAAGGCACATCCGGCAGTTACCGGCTACGGAAAGCCGTTCGTGATAGCAAAAGCGCGGAATTTCCTTGCCCGCAGCCTCACAGGCCTGCAAGGCGCTGAAACCGGCTGGCACATCAACAGGAGTGCCATCAACAATCACCCTCACCATAGCGTTTACTCCGCAGCCACTGGCACGCCGGATGCTGGCACCTGAACCAGCCCCGTGCCGCCATGTGCTGCCTTATACTGGCGGATGCGTTCTTCCATTTCCGGCCGGAAATGGCGGATAAGGCCCTGAATCGGCCATGCGGCGGCATCACCCAGCGCGCAAATGGTGTGGCCTTCTACCTGACGGGTCACCTGCTCCAGCAGGTCAATTTCATCCAGTTCCGCCCGGCCCTGAACCATCCGGTCCATCATGCGCATCATCCAGCCGGTTCCTTCCCGGCACGGGGTGCACTGCCCGCAGCTTTCATGTTTGAAAAAGCGTGAGAACCGGGCAATGGCTTCAATAATGTCGGTCGATTTGTCCATGACAATCATGCAGCCCGTGCCCAGACCGGAACGCTCGGCGCGCAGACTGTCATAATCCATCAGCACAGTTTCACACACGGATTTTGGCAAAACCGGCACCGAGCATCCGCCCGGGATGACGGCCAGAAGATTATCCCAGCCACCCCGAACGCCACCGCCATGTTTTTCGATAATTTCTTTCAGCGGCACCCCAAGTTCTTCTTCAAAAACACACGGCGTGTTCACATGGCCGGAAATAGCCATCAGCTTGCTGCCCGCATTGTTAGGCCGCCCCAGCCCAACGAACCATGCCGCCCCCCGCCGCAGAATGGTGGAGGTCACGGCAATGCTTTCCACATTATTCACAGTAGTCGGGCACCCATAAAGCCCTGCCCCGGCGGGGAATGGCGGCTTCATCCGTGGCTGGCCTTTTTTGCCTTCCAGACTTTCCAGCAGGGCCGTTTCTTCCCCACAGATATACGCCCCGGCACCGCGATGAATGAAGAAATCAAAATCCCAACCGGATCCAGAGGCATTTTTGCCAATCAGTCCGGCAGCATAGGCTTCCTCCACCGCAGTCTGAAGATGGGCGGCTTCATTAAAAAACTCGCCACGCACGTAGATATAGGCTGCATGCGCACCCATGGCGAAGGAGGCAATCAGAGCACTTTCAATCAGCTTATGCGGTTCATGCCTGAGAATTTCGCGATCTTTACAGGTTCCCGGCTCTGACTCATCGCCATTGATCACCAGGTAATGCGGCCTGCCATCGGACTTTTTGGGCATGAAGGACCATTTCAGCCCGGTCGGGAACCCGGCTCCGCCGCGACCGCGCAGGCCGGATGCCTTCATTTCCGCAACAATGGCATCCTGCCCTTTTGCCAGAATCTCCGCTGTATTCTGCCAGTCTCCCCGCTTACGCGCGCCCTCTAACCGCCAGTCATCCTGGCCGTAGAGATTTGTGAAGATCCGGTCCTTGTCCTGCAACATGCCCGTCTCTCCTACTTGTTTTCAGAAATCGAATGGACAGAATCCATCAGCGTCTTACGGCCGCCTTCCGGAGCAGAGCCGCAACGGTTGATTGTCGGGCCGGCAGGCGGACGTTCTCCTTTGCGCAGCGCGTCAATCAGCGCCACAGTGCGCGGGCCGTCCATGTCTTCATAAAAATCATCATCAACCTGCAGGATAGGCGCATTGGAACACGCGCCGAGACACTCCACCTGTGTCAGGGTGAACTGCCCGTCTGCGCTGGTCTCGCCAAAACCCGCAATGCCGGTCGCACGCTTGCAGGCTGCCACAACATCATCTGAACCCCGCAGCCAGCATGGCGTTGTGGTACAAACCTGCAAATGGTAGCGGCCCACAGGCTTTGTGTTGAACATGGTGTAGAAAGACGCCACCTCATAAACCCGGATGGCGGCCATTTCCAGCCGACGCGCAATTTCATCCATAGCTGCCACAGGCACCCATGCACTTCCGGTTTCCCGCCCCATTTGCCGCTGAGCAATATAGAGCAGCGGCATAACCGCACTGGCTTTGCGCTCTTCAGGATATTTGGCGAGCACAGTCACAATTTCTGCCTCGGACGCACTATCGAAAGCAAAGCTATCAGGCTGTTCCTGCGGTGTCCGGTGTGTATTCATCGGTCAACCTCCCCGAAAACCAGATCGAGCGAGCCAAGAACCGCCACCATATCGGCAAGCATGGAGCGGCGGGACAGTTCATCCAGAGCCTGCAAATGCGCAAAACCTGTCGGGCGGATTTTGCAGCGATATGGCTTGTTGCTGCCATCAGCCACCAGATACACCCCGAACTCACCTTTCGGGCTTTCCACGGCGGTATACGTGGCCCCCGGCGGCACATGATACCCTTCACTAAACAGCTTGAAGTGATGAATGAGTGCTTCCATGGAGCGCTTCATTTCCGCACGGGGTGGCGGACTGAATTTTGGGTCCTGCACTTTGACGTCCCCGGGGCGGATCTGATTCAGACATTGCTCAATAATGCTGACGCTCTCGCGCATTTCCGCAACACGAACGAGATAGCGATCATAGCAATCCCCATGTCGGGCCACCGGCACGTTGAATTCCACCTTATGGTAGTTGTCATATGGCTGCGTGCGGCGCAGGTCCCACGGCACGCCGGAGGCCCGCAGGCAGGGGCCACTAAATCCCCAGGCCAGTGCCTGCTCGGCTGTGAAAACGCCAATCCCGACCGTGCGCTGTTTCCAGATTCGGTTTTCCGTCAGCAGGCCTTCCAGCTGATCAATCCATGCCGGGAATTCTTTGGCCCATGCGCCAATTTTATCTTCCAGCCCCGCAGGAAGATCCTGTGCCACACCACCGGGGCGGAAATAATTGGCATGGAAGCGCGCGCCGGAAGCTGCCTCGTAAAACTCCAGCAGCTTTTCACGCTCTTCATACCCCCACAGAGCAGGCGTCACCGCGCCACAATCCAGACCAAGCGCTGTGATATTCAAAATGTGGTTTAGAACACGGGTGATTTCCGCAAACATCACCCGCAACCAGCGGGCACGCTCGGGAATTTCAATTCCCAGAAGCTTTTCCGTCGCCAGCGCAAACGCCTGCTCTTCACACATGGGAGAGACGTAATCCAGCCGGTCAAAATAGGGCAGCGCCTTCTGATAGGTTTTGTATTCTATCAGTTTCTCCGTGCCACGATGCAGAAGCCCGATATGCGGCACCGTGCGCGCCACAAGCTCACCTTCCATTTCCAGCACAAGACGCAACACGCCATGTGCGGAAGGATGCTGCGGCCCGAAATTTAGAGCATGGGAATCAATCTCCAGCGTCTTGCGTTCCCGCGCTTCCACCTGTTGCTCCGGCAGCAGGCTTTCCGGAATATCCGTCCGCAGAATAGCGTCTGCGTCATTCAGCAGGATGCCTTTGTCCGCGTCTGTCATCCGCGTGACCTCCTGATATGTTGCCGGACCTCGTGCGCTTTCTCATCCCCCGGCAAGGTCAGCATGCCTTCCCATGGGGAAACGAAATCAAAATTACGGAAATCCTGCGCAAGCGAGACAGGCTCCTTCACCACCTGTCGGCTTGCCACGTCGTAGCGCACTTCCTCATACCCGGTCAGCGGGAAATCCTTGCGCAGCGGGTAGCCTTCAAACCCGTCATCCGTCAGGATACGCCGCATGTCCGGGTTGCCGGAAAACTGCACGCCGAACAGATCGTAACATTCCCGCTCCCACCAGCAGGCACACGGCCAAAGGCCTGAAACGGATGCTACCGGCGCAACTTCATCCGTGGTGATAATCACACGGATGCGCTGGTTCAGCGTGACGGAGAGCAGGTTATAAACCACGTCAAACCGCTCAGCCCGGCTGGGATAGTCCACTCCGCACAAATCCATCATCTGCTCAAACCGGCACTGCGGATCATCCCGCAGGAAGGTCATGAGCGGCAAAAGCTGATCCCGGGTCGTGCGGACCACCAGTTCACCCTTCTCCAGAGCAGCGGATGAGACATCCGGCCAGGCTGTCGCGAAGATGAAGGCCAGAGTCCCGAGGCGCCCCTGAAGGCTAACCTGCTGCGGAGAAGAAAGACGCGCCTCAACCACGGAGAATGGTCCCGGTGCGGCGAATTTTCTTCTGAAGCAGCATGATGCCGTAAATCAGCGCTTCTGCCGTAGGCGGGCAGCCGGGCACATAGACGTCCACCGGCACAATCCGGTCACACCCACGCACCACGGAATAGGAGTAGTGGTAATACCCTCCCCCATTGGCGCAGGACCCCATGGAAATGACCCAACGTGGCTCTGCCATCTGCTCATAAAGACGGCGTAGAACCGGGGCCATCTTGTTGGTCAGCGTGCCCGCAACGATCATCACGTCCGACTGCCGGGGCGAACCGCGCGGGATAATGCCCATGCGGTCCAGATCGTACCGGGGCATATAGGCGTGGATCATCTCCACAGCGCAGCACGCCAACCCGAAGGACATGGGCCACAGGCTGCCTGTGCGCCCCCAGTTGACCAGCTTGTCCAGATTGGCAACCACAAAGCCCTTCTCGGCAATGGCGCCCGTAATGCCTCGCACCACGGCATCCTGCTCCGGACCGGGGGGAAGGGCTTCACGATTCCACAGAATGGTTTCGTCTTGCGGATTTGCAGACATCGGCGGCTCCCTCAATCCCAATCCAGCGCGCCTTTGCGCCATTCATACAGAAAGCCGATCCCCAGCACGCTCAGGAACCCCAGCATGGACAAGAAGCCAAACAGCCCTATGCGAGACAGGCTGACAGCCCAAGGGAACAGAAACGCGACCTCGAGGTCGAAAATAATGAAAAGGATCGCGACCAGATAAAACCGCACATCAAAACGACGGCGCGTATCATCAAAGGCCTCAAATCCGCACTCATAGGCCGTTACTTTTTCAGGATAAGGTTTTTGATGGCCGCATAGCAGCGCCATACCCAGCATTGCAGCCGCAATAACGACTGAAATAGCACCGAATACCAAAACAGGGGCGTAATCACCAAGAACAGACTGCATCTGTATTCCTTGCATGAGAGAGATCATGAAGATCAAACGTCATGCAGAGGATCCTAGACCTAAGTCTTTACAACAGCCATGCCCTGACAGCAGTAATAACGGGCACGTTCCCGTGACTACTTAGAGGGACCACGTGAAACCACCGTGAATATGGCGGAAAACTACAGATTTTGGGGGATATTCATAAAAACGAGAGCATCTCACATTTTGGTGCTCTGCGCGGAAACCATGATGCCTTGAGAGAAATCATGGTGGGCGATGACGGGGTCGAACCGCCGGCCCTCTCGGTGTAAACGAGACGCTCTACCTCTGAGCTAATCGCCCGCTGGATGCGTATGTGTCACAAACAGAAGCGGCCGGCAACCCTTCCTGTGGAAGTTTTACCGGCCGAAACCAAAAAACTATCAGTCTGAGAGACTTTTAGCTTACGGCATCCTTCAGAGCCTTACCCGGCTTAAAGCGCACGGACGTAGAGGCCGGAATATCAATTTCCTCACCTGTACGCGGGTTGCGCCCTTTAGCAGCCTTGCGTGAGGCTGTAACGAACGTGCCGAAACCAACCAGACGAACTTCCTGCTTTTTGGAAAGCGCCTTTTCGATTGCACCGAATACGGCGTCAACCACTTCTCCAGCCTTCGCCTTGGGCAGAGCAGCCTCGTCGGCCACTGCCGCTACGAGTTCCTGCTTGTTAAGCGGCTTCTCCATATTACGCCTCTCTCTGTGTTTATCGTGACTGGAGCGGCGGGCGGCTTTACGTCCGCCTCTCCGCTTCCCGCTCGCACTATGCAGCCGTTTTACGCCACGTCAACCGAGCAACGGTAAACTTCGGCCACATAGTAAATTTTTCCCTCAGTGCGGCAGCACGGGCGCCGCACCAGCTCCTTCCGGGGTCGGAACAGCTTCCGAAACCTCATCCCAATGGATGGCCTGAGGCTTACGGACCAGCGCCCGGGCAATCACTTCATCCACGTGGGATACGGGGATGATTTCGAGATTGTTCTTTACGGAGTCAGGAATTTCCGCGAGATCTTTCTCGTTCTCCTTAGGCAGGAATACCGTCTTGATGCCTGCGCGCAGAGCCGCCAGCAGCTTCTCTTTCAAACCACCAATCGGCAGCACGCGTCCCCGCAACGTGATCTCGCCAGTCATGGCAACATCACGCCGAACGGGGATGCCCGTCATGACGCTCACCAGCGCCGTTGCCATGGCAATACCGGCTGAAGGCCCGTCTTTAGGAGTCGCACCTTCGGGCACATGCACGTGGAAACTCCGCTTTTCAAACAGAGTCGGCAGGATCCCGAATGTGGTCGAACGGCTGCGCACGTAGGAATACGCCGCAGAGACGCTCTCCTTCATGACATCGCCCAGCTTGCCGGTTTCCACCACAGCGCCTTTACCGGGCACCATGACGCTCTCAATCGTGAGGATTTCGCCGCCGACTTCCGTCCAGGCCAGCCCGGTGACAATGCCAACCATGTCTTCCGCTTCGGTCTCGCCGTAACGGAAGCGCTTCACACCGGCCAGCTTTTCAAGATTGCGCACGGTGATGGTAACCTTCTTCGCCTTCCCCGTCACGAGTTCTTTCACCACTTTACGGGCCAGATTCGCAATTTCGCGCTCAAGGTTACGAACCCCGGCTTCACGCGTGTAATAGCGAATCAGATCCCGCAGAGCGTCATCACTGATCGACCACTCGCTCGGCTTGAGGTTATGAGCCTCGGCCTGCTTGGAGATCAGATGGCGACGGGCAATCTCAACCTTTTCGTCTTCCGTGTAGCCAGACAGACGGATGATTTCCATACGATCGAGCAGCGGCTGGGGCATGTTGAGGCTATTTGCCGTGGTGACGAACATGACGTCCGACAGATCATAATCCACTTCCAGATAATGATCAGCAAACGTGCTGTTCTGTTCCGGATCCAGCACTTCCAGCAGAGCTGAAGCCGGATCGCCCCGCCAGTCCGCACCCAGCTTGTCAATTTCATCCAGCAGGAAAAGCGGGTTCGAAACCTTCGCCTTCTTCATCCCCTGAATGATCTTGCCCGGCATGGAGCCGATATAGGTGCGGCGATGCCCACGGATTTCAGCTTCATCCCGCACGCCACCCAGAGACATGCGCACGTAATGGCGGCCGGTAGCCTTGGCGATGGAACGTGCCAGCGAGGTTTTACCCACACCCGGCGGCCCCACAAGGCAGAGAATCGGTCCCTTCAGCTTCTGGGAGCGGCTCTGAACAGCCAGATATTCCAGAATACGCTCTTTCACCTTTTCCAGAGCGTAGTGATCGGAATCCAGCACGGCTTCAGCGGCGTCCAGATCATTTTTGACCTTAGTGCGCTTCTTCCACGGGATACCGAGCAGCCAGTCCAGATAGTTCCGGACAACCGTTGATTCGGCAGACATGGCGCTCATACCACGCAGCTTCTTCAACTCGGCAACTGCCTTTTCCCGCGCTTCCTTGGAAAGCTTGGTTTTGGCAATCCGCTCTTCAATCTCGGTGGTTTCGTCCTTGCCGTCCTCGCCTTCACCCAGTTCTTTCTGAATGGCTTTCAACTGCTCATTCAGATAGTACTCGCGCTGGGTTTTCTCCATCTGCCGCTTCACGCGGTTGCGAATTTTCTTCTCAACCTGCAACACGCCGATTTCCGCTTCAATGTGCGCGAAAACCTTCTCCAGCTGCAATGTGACAGACGGCGCCTCCAGAATTTCCTGCTTTTCGGAAATTTTGAGATTCAGGTGGCTGGCAACAGTATCGACCAGCTTGGACAGATCGCTGATCTGGTTAAGAGAGACCAGAACTTCAGACGCAATCTTTTTATTGAGCTTAATATACTGCTCAAACTGAGAGACGATGGAACGGCCCAGCGCTTCGGCTTCCGCCCCTACCGCTGGCTCTTCAACCACATCCTCAATTTCTGCTTCAAAATGCCCGTCAATATCATGCAGGGCCTTCACCCGTGCGCGACGCACACCTTCCACCAGCACCTTAACGGTGCCGTCCGGCAGCTTGAGCAGCTGCAGGATGGTGGAGACGGTGCCAAAGCGGTACACATCATCCACACCCGGATCGTCCTGAGCCGCATCTTTCTGCGCAATCAGCAGGATCTGCCGGTCTTCCCGCGTAACGGACTCCAACGCCTTAACGGACTTTTCACGGCCAACAAACAGCGGGACAATCATGTGGGGAAACACGACAATATCGCGCAGGGGCAGAACGGCAATACGACCGTTACCCTGCTCTACCTTCTTGTCGGGGGCTGTGTTGTCCGCAGCGACGACGGCTGCATTTTCGGTCGGTGTGACCGTTGCTGGCGTTTTGGCCGGCGTTTTTGCGGGTGATTTACGCTTACGTTTTACTGCTGGTTTTTCATTATCAGCCATAACCATGACCTCCTTCAAGGACGATCCAGGCCGGGCACCCGTAATGTGGCGTACCCAGCCCGCGAGAACCTGCCAACAGGCTCCCACCATCTACCATGTCGTTACGAACGCCCCATTCTACAATGGGTTAACCAGAAAACCCGGCCAGCAGGGCATTTCTTCCCTGCTGGCAGTTGTTTTGCAGTTCTTAGGCTGACTGTTCCGCCGGAACCTTTTTCCCTTTGCCATAGACATAAACCGGGTTTGTTTTTTCCTCGGCTACGTCCCGGTTCACCACTACTTCTTCCACGTTATCAAGACCCGGAAGATCAAACATGGTGGACATCAGGATGCTTTCCATAATGGACCGCAGGCCACGTGCACCCGTTTTGCGGGTAATGGCACGGTCTGCAATCGCCTTCAGGGCATCATCCGTAAAGGAAAGCTGGACATCTTCCATCTGGAACAGGCGCTGATACTGCTTGACCAGAGCATTTTTCGGCTCGGTCAGAATGCGGATCAGAGCCGCCTCATCCAGATCCCCCAGCGTTGCCAGAACCGGCAGACGGCCAATAAATTCCGGGATCAGCCCGAATTTCATCAGATCTTCCGGTTCCACATCGTGGAGAATTTCACCGGTTTTCCGCTCATCGGGAGACCGGACATCAGCACCAAAGCCAATGCCTGTCCCCTTACCGCGGGCGGTGATGATTTTATCCAGCCCGGCAAAGGCCCCGCCGCAGATGAACAGCATGTTCGTGGTATCCACCTGCAGGAACTCCTGCTGCGGATGCTTACGCCCACCCTGCGGCGGCACAGAGGCGACGGTGCCTTCCATCAGCTTCAGCAGAGCCTGCTGCACGCCCTCACCACTCACATCACGCGTGATGGAGGGATTGTCAGACTTGCGGGAAATCTTGTCGATTTCATCGATATAGACAATGCCGCGCTGCGCACGTTCCACATTGTAATCAGACGCCTGCAACAGCTTGAGGATGATGTTTTCAACATCCTCACCCACGTAACCGGCTTCGGTCAGCGTGGTGGCATCTGCCATGGTGAACGGTACGTCCAGGATACGGGCAAGCGTCTGCGCAAGCAGAGTCTTACCCGACCCGGTGGGGCCAACCAGCAGGATGTTGGACTTTGCCAGTTCAACATCGTTATTGCCTTTGGTCGCCTGCGTCAGCCGTTTGTAATGGTTATGCACCGCAACAGAGAGGACCTTCTTGGCCTCAAACTGTCCGATCACATAATCATCCAGAACCTTACAGATTTCCTTGGGAGTCGGAACGCCTTCGCGTGACTTCACCAGTGTCGTCTTGTGCTCTTCACGGATGATATCCATGCAGAGTTCAACACACTCATCGCAGATAAACACGGTCGGGCCGGCAATGAGCTTGCGCACCTCGTGCTGCGACTTCCCGCAGAAAGAGCAATAGAGTGTGTTTTTGGAATCACCGGACTTTGCGTTCATCAGCCCACTCCCTTGAACGTCCCGGACCTCAGAAAACCAGGAACCGAGTTACCAACTCTATCTGCCTTACTGCGGGCAGACCACCCCTGACATTGAACAGGAGATTTAGCGTACACCAGATTAAGGATGGCTTTTATCCTTCTTTCCAGCTTCTGTAGCCTTATGATGGCTGATTACCTTGTCAACAATCCCGAAAGACTTTGCTTCCTCGGCTGACATATAGGTATCGCGCTCCAGCTTCTGCTCAATATCCTCAAGCGTCTGGCCGGTATGCTCACGATAGATCTCGTTCAGACGCTGCCGGATAATAAGGATTTCCTTGGCCTGAATCTCAATATCGCTCGCCTGCCCCTGCGCGCCGCCAGACGGCTGATGCACCATCACGCGGGCATTTGGCAGAGCGAAACGACGCCCGGCTTCACCACCCGCCAGCAGCAGAGAGCCCATGGAGGCTGCCTGACCGATACAGACGGTGCTGACCGGGCTGCGGATGTACTGCATCGTGTCGTAGATCGCGAGACCTGCGGACACAACGCCACCCGGGCTGTTAATGTAGAAAGAAATTTCTTTCGTCGGGTTCACGCTTTCCAGATAAAGGAGCTGTGCGGAGATCACAGACGCAACCTGGTCATACACCGGGCCGGTCAGAAAGATGATCCGTTCCTGAAGCAGGCGGGAATAGATATCAAATGCCCGCTCGCCCCGGGAGGTCTGCTCGACCACCATCGGCACCAAAGCGTTGCTGAAAACCTCAACGGGATCACGATCCCTCATGTCAGTCATTCCCGTAAAAAACCTGCACCATCCTTCCCCCATTTCCGTCCGAAGACGCAAACCGGTTCAGGCACTCTCAATCAAGATAGAGATAAAGTAGCAAGATGCTACCCCGGAAAAGAAAATCTGCCCTGAAAAAGAGTGTCCCGCCGGTTCACACCGGCGGGACACAATTTTCTCAGATATCAGCCGGAGGAATATCCGATAACTCTTCCGGAGTAACTTCCTTGTCCTCCACTTTCGCGAGTTCAATCAGATAATCGACAACTTTGTTCTCGAAGATCGGACCGCGAAGGGATTCAATGGCCTGCGGGTTGTTCTGGAAGAAAGTAAAGACTTCCTTCTCCTGCCCCGGATAACGCATGGCTTCTGCGCGCATGGCGCGACCCAGTTCGTCCTGCGTAACCGTAATGGCGTTCTTGCGGCCGATTTCAGCCAGAAGAAGACCGAGCTTCACGCGGCGTTCGGCAATCTTGCGATAGTCGGCGCGCAGCGTGTCTTCGTCTTTATCTTTGTCTTCGTCGTCAAGCTGACCAGCTTTGCGGTCGGCTTCAACACGCTGCCAGATCTGCTGGAATTCCGCATCAACCATTCCCTGAGGAGCCTGGAAGTCGGTTTTCGTAGCGAGAGCGTCCAACAGGTCGCGCTTGATGCGCAGACGGGACAGCTGATCATATTCGCCTTCAACCTGCTTGCGAACGAGGTCACGCAGCTGTTCCAGCGTTTCAAAGCCCAGCTGTTTAGCCAGCTCATCATCAATCGGCGCGTCCACCGGCTTCTTCAGCTCTTTGACGGTGATGTCAAAGGTTGCTTCCTTGCCAGCCAGTTCTTCGGCCCCGTAGTTTTCGGGGAACGTCACGGTGATCTGTTTTTCTTCACCGGGCTTCATGCCTTCAATCTGCTCGGCAAAGCCGGGGATGAAGCCTTCGCCACCGATTTCAACATTGACGTCCTGCGCCGTGCCACCGTCAAACGGCACACCATCGCGCTTGCCAACGAAATCAACAGAGACAACGTCACCCTTCACAGCCGGGCGAACTTCTTCGATCGTTTCGAAGGAACGCTGGCGCTTGGCAACGTCGGCCAGGATTTTGTCGACAGCTTCATCGCTGGCAACCGCCTTCAGGCGGGTCAGGGAGAGGTCGGACAGATCCGGCACGGTGATTTCTGGCAGGATTTCGGTTTCAACCTTGAATTCAAGGTCCTTGCCGTCATCTTCCTGACCGCTCACCAGCTCAACCTGCGGCTGACCAGCAGGGCGGAGGCCGCGTTCTTCAAGCGCGGAGCGCAGGGATTCGGACACTGCCTGCTCCAGCACTTCAGCACGCACGGCTTCGCCATGACGCTGGCGCGCCAGAGAAACAGGCACCTTACCCGGGCGGAAACCAGGAAGAGTCAGGTTGGCAGCAACTTCTTTCAGACGCGCATCGCGCTTTTCTGCAAGCTCTGCTGCCGGAATGGTAATGGTGAAACCACGCTTCAGCCCTTCATTGAGGGTGTCAGTAACCTGCATCGGCCAGGCCTTCCTTTCGGTACAAACTCAAATTTCCCGCTGCAATGTGCCGAAAGGCTGCCGCGGAACAGGACGGGAGCACCATGAAAAATGGTACGGGCGGAGGGACTTGAACCCCCACGACTTGCGCCACCAGAACCTAAATCTGGCGTGTCTACCAATTCCACCACGCCCGCACGGTAAAACCCCGTCGCAAGTTGCGAGGACTTAGCCCAGAGCGTGGCTCCCGGCAAGAGACCCTCTGCACATCTCTCCATATTCATGCTGCATTCGGGTCGCTTTTTCACGCGCAGGGCCCAGATAACGGTCCAGATCCTCCGCAATTGGCCATGCACCAGCCTGAATCCCGGCCTCGCCATGCAGCCATACGCCCGCACAGGCGGCATCCCACGCAGGCATACCTGCCGCCAGCAACGCCGCAATCACACCGGACAGCGTATCGCCAGAGCCGGCAGTACCCAGAGCGGGACTCGCATGATCATTGATCGCCAGTCGTCCATTCGGGGCTGCGATCAGCGTAGATGCCCCCTTGAGCACCACAACAGCATTGATCTGCGCCGCCGCCTTCCGCACGGAGTCTGGCGGGTTTGCGCCCGGTGCCCCAAACAATTTGGTGAACTCCCCAATATGAGGCGTGATGACAGCCGCACCGCGCAGTTTTTCCAGATGCCCCGCAGCAGCAGAAAGAGCGCCTGCATCGGCAAGCACGCATTTTTGCGCCTCCAGCAACGCCGGGAGCGTTTGCGTCACCTCATCTTCTGTCAGGCCCGGGCCGCACACCCATACGGCACGCCGTTTATCAGCGAGCAAACTGTCCAGCGGGCCTTCATCAATCACCAGCCCCGGCGCCCCCAGCCTGTAAGCGGGAGCATCTTTTCCGGCTGCAATCCGCACCAGCCCTGCCCCGGCGGCCCGCGCCCCGCCAGCGCACAGGCGCGCAGCCCCCGGCATGGACTGCCCGGCACACAGGCTGACGACGCCCCGCGTATATTTATGACTCTCAGGCCCTGGCTCGGGTAGACGCCACAAGCCCGGAGCATTTTGCCAGACCTGCGGCGGAACCTGTTCCAGTGCCACCTGCGGCATTCCGATATCCGCCAGCACCAGCCGCCCCATGAAACTCCGCCCCGGATAGAGCAGATGCCCCGGCTTGAAGCGACAAAATGTGACCGTCATGGCTGCGTGGGGCGCGCCGCCGCGCACCTGCCCTGTCCCACCATCAATCCCGGACGGGATATCAATCGCCACAACCTTGCGGGCTGCCTGCAACAGATCAGCGGGCAGGCCCGTTACAGCCCGGCTCAGCCCTGCACCGAACACGGCATCAATCACCAGATCGGCACGCTCCACTTCTGCCAGAGCAAATGGCACGCGGACGCCTTCAAAACGCGCCGAGGCTTCTGCTGCGGCCGACCCAGCACACGGTGAAGCCATTTCCGCCACAGCAACCGGCCAGCCAGCCTCCGCCAGATAACGTGCCGCGACAAATCCATCGCCGCCATTATTCCCCGGCCCGCAGAGCACCAGAACCCGGCAGGGGCGCATGTAACGGCGCACCGCACGGGCAACGGCGCGCCCGGCGTTATCCATGAGTGTGGAAACCGGCACCGAGGCCGAGGCAAGTTGATCCACACGCCCCATGTCTTCTGGTGTATAAAGACTGAGGTCTGAAAGTGGGGAGACGGGCATGGAAATCCTCCTGATACGGGGAACCGGAACAGTGCCTGAAGAATACTGACTTGCACCCGGGGCGTCCCCTTGGCAATCAGACACCCTGTATCGCGCGGAGTGGCGACCTCCCGCCGCTGGCGTGCCAGTTTTTGAATTCAGTTTTTTTACGAGCGGAGTCTGCATGCCTCATTCCATTCTCTGGAGCGTCATCCTCGCTCTCCATCTCATCAGCATCATGTTCTGGCTGGGCGGTACCGCCTATGCCGCCATCATCATGCGCCAGAGCCTCTCCCTGCTGGACCCGACGCAGCGCAATTCCGTGCAACTGCAATCGCTGGGCCGCTTTTTCCGGGTACTGATGCATGTCATCCCCACAGCGCTGATTACCGGCTGGCTGATGATTCTCCATGAAGGCGGCTTTGCGCAGGCGCCGTGGACCACCAACCTTATGCAGCTGGTCGGTATCGTCATGGCTGTCCTGTATGTACGTGTGCTCACAGGACCGTTTCAGAAGGCTCGCCGGGCCCTGCGCCCGCAACCAGCCCTGTTCGACTCGATCCGTAACCAGATTCTGGTGATCATGGCGCTCGGTCTGATTGCTGTTCTGGCCGCCTCGCTGGGCCATCCGTTCCTGTAAAATAGACCGCAAGGATGGGGAAAGCTTGATTCTGGCGGGAAATGCCTTTATCGCAGCAAGCGCCTGACCGGCTTCAGCTTCTCTCCCTCCTCCGACCTTCGGGGCATGGAAAATTCAGGGCCTGTCGGTCCATGCTTATAACGACTGAAGTATCTCCGAGAGCATATTGATAGCCAAAACGCCCACCCGTCCCCGCAAGACCACGACGCGCAGCCGCACAAAAACGGCTGCCACGGCTGTAGACGCAGCCGCAACGGAAAAGGGTGCGGAAGCGCTTGAGGCTGCCCCTGCCGAAAAGGCAGAGGCGCCCAAAAAACCTGTACGGCGCCGACGGAAAGCCGCTGAACCGGCTGCTGTGGCTCCCGAAGCTACGGAACAGCCCGCGGCCCAGCCTGTGGAAGAGGCACCGGTTGCTGAAGAAGCAGCTAAGCCCAAACGCCCCCGGCGCCGTGCGACCCCTGCAAAAAAAGCCACGACGAAAGCTGCCGCTGAGTCTGCCCCTGAGCAGCCTGCGACTGAAGACTCCGTAAGCATTCCGGTTCCGACTGCAGACGCAGCCGCCCCCGAGAAAGCGCCTGAGCCTGAAAAAATTGTGGCGGCACCGGCTGCAGAAGCTCCCGCTGAGCCCGTGACAGCAGAGAGCCCTGAAGCAAAAGCGGAACCTGAAAAGGCCGCCGAGCCCAAGACAACGTTTGCCGATCTGGAACTGTCTGCACCCATTCTCCGCGCTGTAACGGAAATGGGCTACACCCACCCCACTCCCATTCAGGAACAGGCTATTCCGGCCATTCTGATGGCGAAGGATGTGCTGGGCGTGGCGCAGACCGGGACCGGGAAAACAGCATCCTTTACGCTGCCCATGCTGGAAATTCTGTCCGGCTCACGGGCCAGAGCGCGCATGCCGCGCTCCCTGATTCTGGAACCCACGCGGGAACTGGCACTTCAGGTTGCAGAAAACTTTGTGAATTACGGCAAGCACCTCAAGCTGACCCATGCGCTGCTGATTGGCGGCGAGAGCATGGCCGACCAGAAAGAAGTGCTGAACCGCGGCGTGGACGTGCTGATTGCCACACCGGGCCGTCTGCTGGACCTGTTTGAACGCGGTGGTCTGCTGCTCAACCAGACACGTATTCTGGTGATTGATGAAGCCGACCGTATGCTGGATATGGGCTTCATCCCTGACATTGAGAAAATTGTCAGCTTGTTGCCTGCCAACCGTCAGACGCTGTTCTTCTCTGCCACCATGGCTCCGGCCATCCGGCAGCTGGCGGATGCGTTCCTGCAGTCCCCCAAGGAAATCACGGTTAGCCGTGCCTCTTCCGTCGCCACCACCATTACCGCTGGTCTGGTGATTGTGGATGAGCACAACAAGCGCGACACGCTGCGCAAGTTGCTGCGCGACCCCACGATGCAGAACGCCATTGTGTTCTGTAACCGCAAGCGCGACGTGGACGTGCTGATGCAGTCCCTGCAGAAACACGGTTTTTCCGTGGGTGCCCTGCATGGTGACCTGCCGCAGTCAGTCCGATTTTCCACCCTTGAAAAATTCAAGAATGGTGAGCTGAAAATTCTGGTCTGTTCTGATGTGGCAGCCCGTGGGATTGATATTGGCGGACTCTCGCACGTCTTTAACTTCGACCTGCCGTTCCATGCCGAAGATTATGTCCACCGGATTGGCCGCACAGGCCGCGCCGGGAAGGAAGGCCACGCCTACAGCCTGGCCACGCCGTATGACAAAAATCTGGCCGAAGCCATTGAGACCCTGACCGGCAACAAAATTCCGCGTCTGACGATTGATGGTATTGAGCAGCTGGAGTGGTCGGATGAAAAACGTCCGCCGCAGGGTCGCCGCAGAGAAAAACCCGCCTCTAAAAACCAAAACGGGACTCGGGGCGAAAAAACGACCAACGCTCCGCAGCAGCATAAGGCCGCAACGCCGAAACCTGCCCCCGCAGCAGCCACCCCGCAGCCCGCGCAGGAAAGCCGCCGGTCCACTGGCCGCCTGCCCCGCCGGGATGAAGCGCCACCGATGCCTGCAGGTGATGTGGTTGGTTTTGGCCACACCATTCCAGCCTTTATGCAACTGCCGCGCCGTACGACTATTCTGGCAGACCTCCCTGCCCCGACTGCAGACGTTTCTGTATCTGAAGAAGAGGCCGCAAAGCACTCAAGGTGACAGCTCACACACCGGAGCAACACGCTTCAGACATTCGCGACGTAACCATTACCTATCTTGGCGCACAGGGTGACGGTGCCGCAGTTCTGGCTGACGGCCAGACCCTGCATGTGCCCTACACCCTGCCGGGTGAGCAGGTGCGGATAGAACGCACCGCATCCGACAAATGGGCTGCCACGGAAATTCTTGTTCCCTCTCCGGAGAGAACCGAGCCGCCCTGCCCTCTGTTTGGCGAATGCGGCGGCTGCACGCTCCAGCACATGGACCGTGCCGCACTGCTGGTCTGGAAAACGGACCGTGTGATGGCAGCCCTCAAAAAAGCTGGTTTTTCTGATCTGCCTGAGCCGAAGGCGTTTCAGGTGCAGCCCCATAGTCGCCGCCGGGCAGATCTGGCCGTACGCAGAGAGGGCAAAGAGGTTCTGCTTGGTCTGCATACCCGTGGCAGCACGGACGTGATTGACCTGACAACCTGCGCCGTTCTCCATCCTGCCATTATGGACTGCCTGCCGGCCCTCCGTCAGACGCTCAGAAGTCTGGAAGGGCTGTATCGGGCTGGGGATGTGCGGATTAATCTGCTCGAGTCGGGACTGGATATTCTTCTGGTCACTGATGGCCCCCTTTCCACCGTGGACCGCACCCGACTCGCCACCTTATCGGCTGAACAGGGCATTCCGCGCATCTGCTGGCAGCGGCAGGGCGATCAGGGTCTGCCGGAAACAGCCGCTCAAACGCGCCCGGTGCAGCATACGCTGGCGGGTTCCACCGTCAGTCCGCCGACCGGGGCCTTTTTTCAGGCTACAGCAGAAAGTGAGACGCTGATCCAGCAGGCCGTGCTGGACGCTCTGCCCAAGCTGAATAAGCGTGATGTGGTGATTGAACTGTATGCGGGCTGTGGCACGCTCAGCTTCCCGCTGGCCAGCCGTGCCCGTGTGCAGGCGTATGAGGGCTACCCGCCTGCCGCAACAGCCCTGAAGAACGCTGCCGGCGGCACGCGGCTGGAAGTGGCCTGTCGGGATTTAAACCGCCAGCCCATTATGGCCAAGGAACTGGCCCAGGCAGGCTGTGTGGTGCTGGACCCGCCGCATGCCGGGGCCAAGCTGCAAATGAAGCAGATGGTTATAGGCAAGCCCCGCAGCCTGATTTACGTCAGCTGTAATCCTGCCGCCCTGACCAACGATGCCGCAGCCCTGCACGCTGCAGGCTATCGCCTGACCAGCGTGACAGTCATTGACCAGTTCCTGTGGTCAGCCGAGGTTGAAGCCGTTTGCGGCTTCAAACATGAAAGCTCTCGCCGCAGCCGCACCGGCCTTTCTCATTCGGGTTGATGAAGACAAATCCTTCCTCAAGTTCCGTCTGATGGTAGTCCATCTGCGTTCCGATCAGGAACAGGGTGGCCTTGCGGTCTACCAGCAGGGTCAGGCCTTTGTCTGACACCACCTCATCCCCTTCTGTCGGGGTTTCTACAAACTGCATGTCATAGGCTTTGCCGGAGCAGCCTTTGGTGGTGACGCTGATACGCAGCAACTGCCCGGCATGGGCCGTTTTATACAAATGCCGGAGGCGTTCCGCCGCTGCGTCAGACAGACGCATTAACGGCGGCAGGGCTCTTTTGACGGGCGGCGCAACACTGGTCTGAGACATCGGTCCGTCCTTTCGATTAAAACATATTCAGGGCAAGGCGGGCTTCATCGCTCATGCGGGACATATCCCACGGCGGATCCCACACCACCTCGACCTGAGCAGAAGCAACGCCCGGCACTTTCTCCACAGCGTCCTTCACCTGCACCGGCAGTTCCTGCGCACTCGGGCAGTTGGGGGCCGTGAGAGTCATTTCGATTTTCACGCGGCCATCATCATACAGATCAATCGCGTAAATCAGCCCCAGTTCGTAAATATTGACCGGAATTTCCGGGTCATGAACCGTGGCAATGGCTTCAATCACTGCGTCTTCAGAGGCCGGGCCGGTCGCCTCTCCAGCACCCTCTGGGGCAGGACTGTTGGCCGCCGTCTCCCCATCTGCAGGAACTGCTTCAACTCCCTCCGCCGAAGCACTGGCACTGGCACTGGCACTGGCACTGGCACTGGCAGGCGCAGCATCGGCATTATCAGGCGTCCAGCTTTCGACCCGTGCTGTCTTTGCACCAGCCTCCGGCGCATCAGCGTGCAGAACGTCCGTGGTAGCAGTCTGCGTCATTGTGTCCTGCTCCTGCAGTTCAGGAGCATGCACCTTTTCAGACATCGACATGAGAAAGCGCCTCCTTCAAAGCAACCCAGGGCAATTCTGCACAGCGGATTCTCGCCCGGTGTGCGCGCAGCGGGGCAAATGCTTCCAGAGGCCCCAATGCAGTTGTATCCGTATTCACATCCGGCGTGCTGGCCGGTTCATTCACCAGCATGGCGGAAAAGCGTCGGCTGAGATCCTGCGCCTGCGGGACAGTCAAACCGGTCACGCGTTCAGCCATCAAATCCGCTGCGGCAAGGCAAATAGCACAGCCGCGCGTCTGATGTCTGATCTGACTGATATGGGTATCAGCCATCTGAACGTCCACCCGGGTCTTGTCCCCGCAGAGCGGGTTTTTCCCCTCTCCCTGCGCATCAGCCTGTTCCAGCCGCCCTGCATGAAGAGGAGTGCGAGCACGATCGACAATCAGCCGATCATACAACGCACCGCTATCCGTCAGGCTGTTCACACAAAGAAATTCCGAATGCGCACCAGCGTATCCGCCAGTGTGTCGATTTCTTCCGGCAGGGTGTAAATGCCAAAGCTGGCGCGGGCTGTTGCCGTAAGGCCAAGGCGACGCATGAGCGGCTCCGCACAATGGTGTCCGGCCCGCACGGCAATGCCGTTCCGGTCCAGCAGAGTCGCAATATCGTGCGGGTGGACATCGTCCATGGTGAAGGAAATCACCCCACCACGCTCTTTAGGCTGGCCCACCACTTTCAAGCCCGGCACATCCGCCAGACGGGTCAGTGCATGTGCTGTCAAAGCGGCCTCATGCGCCCCAATAGCCTCAAACCCGATAGCCTCCACCCAGGAGATGGCCGCACCAAGACCAATGGTCTCAATAATGGCCGGGGTGCCTGCCTCGAATTTATGCGGGACATTGGCCCATGTGGATTTTTCAAAGGTCACGGTGGAGATCATGTCTCCCCCACCCATGAAGGGCGGCATGGCCTCCAGCAGTTCTTTGCGCGCCCACAGCACGCCAATCCCTGTGGGACCATAAAGCTTGTGGCCGGTGAAGGTGTAGAAATCCGCACCCAGAGCCTGCACATCTGTCTTGCGATGCACCACGGACTGGCTGCCATCAAACAGTACCTGCGCACCGGCGGCATGCGCCATATCCGCAATAGTCTTGGCCGGCGTCACAGTACCGAGCACGTTAGACATATGGGTCATGGCAACCAGCGCCACCTTCCCATCTGCCAGCAGGCCTTGCAGCGCATCGAGGTCGATATCCCCGGCGTCCGTAATGGGGGCAACACGCAGCTCAATCCCGGCGCGGTCCCGCAGCATCTGCCAGGGGATCAGGTTGGCGTGGTGTTCCATTTCGGAAATAACCACCGCCTGCCCCGGCTTGAGCAGAGCTCCGAACGAATGGGCCACCAGATTGATGGCTTCCGTGCTGTTGCGCGTGAACACAATTTCTTCACGGGAGTGCGCGTTTAGAAAGCGCGCAACCTGATCGCGCACGGCTTCATACGCTTCCGTGGTGCGCTCACTCATCCAGTAGAGGCCACGATGAATATTGGCATACTGGCAGCGCATGGTGTGCGCCATCGCCTCAATCACCGCTTCCGGCTTTTGAGCGGAGGCCGCGCTATCCAGAAAGACCAGTGGGCGGTCATGCACTTTTTGCGACAGGATGGGGAATTGCTGGCGGATTGCCGCCACGTCCAGATCCTGCCGGACTTTGTCCTGTGTGGATGCCATGCTCATGCACTTTCTCCTGCAACTGGGAAAGACCGGGCCAGCATCTGCGTGCAGAGTGTGCGGGCCGTGTCGTCTTCAATCAGACCCAGTGCTTCATCCATAAACGCATGGATAAGGATCTGCCGCGCTTCCGCATCCGGCACGCCACGGCTGCGCAGATAGAAAAGCTGATCGTCATCCAGCGCGCCAACCGTAGCACCATGGCTGCACTTCACATCATCCGCGTAGATTTCAAGCTCAGGCTTGGCATCAATTTCCGCGTTTTCAGACAGCAGCAGCGCCTGATTCATCTGGTAGCCGTCCGTCTTCTGGGCCACCCGATCCACAAACACCTTACCCTGAAACACGCCGCGCGCATGGCCGTCCAGTACGTTCCGCACGGTCTGGCGGGAAATGCAATCGGGTGCAGCGTGCGTGATGACACTGGTGACATCGCCAATCTGCTTACCACCCAGCATCTGCGCCCCGTTCACATGAACAGTCGCAAACGGGGCCGCCAGACGGGCGTGAATTTCCTGACGGGACAAGGCTGCGCCCAGACCCAGAACGAAGCTGTCATACGTGCCGCGCTCTGCAACCTGTGCGTAGGTCGTAGCCAGACACGCCGCATCCTGCCCTTCGGTCTGAAGGGTGACATGCTTGAGGTTGGCTTCCGCCGCCACGCTGATTTCCAGCACCGGGTTATGCAGATAACGCCCCTGCCCTGCCTGAATGCTGATCAGGGTGAGCTGTGCGCCCTCGTCCAGCGTGACAGAATGCCGCGGATGGAAAGACACCGGCGTATCCGTCTGGCCCAGAGAGACCAGCAGCACGTCGCCGCCGTTCTTGCCAGCCGGCACATGCAGCTGTGCACCGTCAGACGCCAGAGCAGCGTTCAGAGCTGTTAGCGGGTCACGATCCGGAGCAGACAGCGCACCGAAGGTCTGGGTCTTGGCGAAGAAAGAGACATCAACCTCAGCAGGCAACACGGAAAACGGCTCGGCATAGCGCCCGTTGACGAACACCAGACGCGGCAGTTCCGCCAGCGGGCCATTGCTCAGCCCGAGGTTTTCAAGCTGCGCCTGAACCTGCCCGGCGTCATACACCTCAGCCGGAGCCGCCAGCGGCGTTTCTGTCAGAAAACGGAGGCTGGTATAGCGCCATTCTTCAACACGGCGGTCAGGCAGCCCACTTCTGTGCAAAGCGCCTATCGCTGCCTTGCGCACCGGGTCTGTCACCCCGTCCAGACGTGTGCCGAACGGGGCCAGCGTGTCTGACCGATCTTTTGTGATTGCGTTCACGCCGCCTCAGCCTCCGCCAGGAACCGGGTGTAGCCTTCACGGTCGATCTGCTGCGCCAGTTCCGGCCCACCAGAATGGATAATCCGGCCTTTGGCCATCACATGGATGCGGTCCGGCACCAGATAGTCCAGCAGGCGCTGATGATGGGTAATGACCAGCGCGGAGAAGCTGGGGGAGCGCAGACGATTAACGCCCTCCGCCACAATACGCAGAGCATCCACATCCAGCCCGCTATCCGTTTCATCCAGAATAGCGAAGGACGGCTGAAGGAGTGTCATCTGCAGCACTTCGTTGCGCTTCTTCTCACCCCCGGAGAAGCCGACATTCACGTTCCGCTTCAGCATGTCCGGCGCCATGGAAAGTTCCTTGGCGGCAGCACGGGCTGTTTTCAGGAAGGTGACGGCATCCAGTTCGTCTTTCCCACGGGCACGACGCACTGCGTTCACAGCCGTGCGCAGGAAGTTGGCGTTGTTCACGCCCGGCAGCTCGATGGGGGACTGGAACGCCAGAAAGAGGCCCGCCGCAGCGCGCTCTTCCGGTTCCATCTCCAGTAGGTCCTTGCCCTGAAAGTTTACGGTGCCTGCCGTCACTTCATAATCTTCACGCCCGGCCAGCACGTAGGACAGGGTGGATTTCCCTGACCCGTTCGGCCCCATGATGGCGTGAACCTCACCCGGCGGGATGCTCAGATCCACACCTTTGAGGATTTCCTTTTCCTGCCCGTCAGCATCAATCCGGGCGCACAGACCGGAAATATCCAAAAACTGGGTCATGTCATGCACTCCCTTACCCTACGCTGCCTTCGAGGCTGATCTGCAACAATTTCTGAGCTTCCACGGCAAACTCCATGGGCAGCTCTTTCAAAACGTCACGGCAGAAGCCGTTGACGATAAGCCCCACCGCATCCTCTTCGGAAAGCCCGCGCTGACGGCAGTAGAACAGCTGGTCTTCCGAAATTTTGGAGGTGGTCGCTTCATGTTCAATGCGTGCGCCCATATTGCGATTTTCAATATAGGGCACGGTATGCGCGCCACACTGATCACCGATCAGCAGGCTATCGCACTGTGTAAAGTTTCGCGCGCCGGAGGCCTTGGGCAGCACACGCACCAGACCGCGATATGTGCTGTCTGAATGCCCGGCACTGATGGTCTTGGCAATGATGGTCGAGCGGGTATTCCGCCCGATATGGATCATCTTGGTACCGGTATCGGCCTGCTGGTGATTGTTGGTCACCGCCACGGAATAGAATTCCCCCACGGAGCCTTCACCCTGCAGAATGCAGGACGGGTATTTCCATGTAATGGCGGAGCCGGTTTCCACCTGCGTCCAGGAGATCTTGGAGCGTGCGCCACGGCATGCGCCGCGCTTGGTCACGAAGTTATAGATCCCGCCCCGGCCATTTTCATCACCCGGATACCAGTTCTGCACCGTGGAATATTTGATGGAGGCATCTTCCATCGCCACCAGTTCCACCACGGCCGCATGCAGCTGGTTTTCGTCCCGCATGGGGGCCGTGCAGCCTTCAAGGTAAGAGACGGAAGCACCGTCTTCCACCACAATCAGCGTCCGCTCAAACTGCCCGGTATTTTTGGCATTGATACGGAAATAGGTGGAGAGCTCCATCGGGCAGCGCACGCCTTTGGGCACGAACACAAAGGAGCCATCGGTAAACACAGCGGAGTTGAGCGCGGCGTAAAAGTTATCGCCTGCCGGCACCACACTGCCCAGATACTTGCGGACCAGATCCGGATAATCCCGCACCGCTTCAGAAATCGGGCAGAAGATCACGCCCGCTTCTTCCAGCGTCTTGCGGAAGGTGGTGACAACGGAAACACTGTCAAACACGGCATCAACGGCCACGGGCGGACGGGCGGTCTCGCCTTCCGGCAGCTCCACACCGGCCAGCATCGCCTGCTCATGCAGTGGAATGCCCAGCTTTTCGTAGGTGCGCAGCAGTTCGGGGTCCACTTCTTCAAGGGACTTCGGGCCGGGCTTTTTCCTGGGTGCTGCGTAGTAATGCAGGTCCTGATAATCAATCGGCGGGTAGGACACCTTGGCCCATTCGGGCTCTTCGGTCTTAAGCCAGGCGCGATAGGCCGCCAGCCGCCATTCCAGAAGCCATTCCGGCTCCTCTTTTCTGGCGGAAATCAGGCGAATGGTATCTTCGTTCAGCCCCTTGGGCGCGACGTCCATATCAATGTCCGTCTCGAAGCCCCATTTGTAGGAAGACTGACCGAGTTTTTCGACTGCTTCACGCGTTTCGGTGACTGCTGGCATTGTTCAAGCCCCTTCGCGTCTCGTGCTGGCGCTCATCAGCGCGTTTCTCTTCGTCATGACTGCACCGCATGCGCTCTTCTGGCGCATGATCTCCAGAGAAATACCTTCCAACGTGTCCCGAATGGCTTTGTTGATGGTATCCCAGCTGCCGCACATGCCGCAGGACACGCCGGTATCACACTCTCCACCATCCACACAGGCTGTCAGCGCAATCTTGCCATCCACTGCCGTAATAACGCTGGCCACAGAGATATCAGCCAGCGGGCGGGCCAGCCGGTAGCCGCCTTTGGCACCCCGCTGGGACAGCACAAACTTGTGAGCGGACAAAACCTTGAGGATTTTCGCGACAGTCGGTTCCGGCACACCGGTCTCGGCAGCAAGGGCGGGTGATGTCACCACGCCATCCTGCTCGCCAAGATTGACAAGTATGACAACCGCATAGTCCGCCAGACGGGAAAGTTTCAGCATTATCCTGCCATCAGGTGATTGGAGACCAGTCAGGTCCTGTTTCAGACACATGGGGCGAAGCGGGCCAAAGGTCAACCCAAAAGCAGCATAGCTGCCCCGGCGGTCTTACTGGGCGTTCAACCCAAACAGCAGCCGCAGGACGGCAAACAGCAACGCCCCTACGCCAAAGCCAACCAGTGTACCGTTGAAGCGGACATATTGCAGGTCCTTCCCCACGCGCAGTTCCAGCTTTTCCGCAATCTGCACTGCGTCCCATCCCGCCACCACGCGGGCGATGAAATCCGCCATCCGCTCCCGCACAAACGGCAGGGCCTTGACGGTGGCCTTGTCTACGCTGGCCATAATCCGCTGCCGCATAACCGGGTCTTCCCGCAACTGCGCGGTAATATGCGTCAGCCCCTCCTGCACCAGAGAGGCAATGCGACCATCCGGGTCTTCCACATCCGCTTCCACCAGACGCCGGAAGCGCTGCCAGATATCGGCCCACCAGCTCACGACACTTTCATGTGAGAGCACGCCCATAATGGCCTGAGAGATATCGCTGCCGCGTTCGGGGTCCGTCTCAATGCGGTCAATCTGGGACCGCACCCAGGTTGTAAAGCCTTCACGCAGAGTGGAATTCTGCGGGTCCACCCGCTCCAGTTCCTTGCTGGCCGCCAGCAGCMCCCGCGTTGCAATCGAACCGCCTATAGCCCAGCCGAGTAAACGACCGCCCTGCTCACGCACGCGCTCCTCAATCATGGTGCGCAGCGCGCCTTCTCTGGCCTGCAAACCATCCTTGATCTGGCTGAGCAGAAAGGACAGCACTTCCTGATGGCGGTCATCATCCACAAGGCTGCGCAGAGCGCGCGCCACAATGGGAGCCAGATTGCTGTTGCCCAGCAGACGGGGGAAAATCTTGCCAATGGCCCCGCTGGCCCGCCCGTCTTCCAGCCGGTCCAGCATTTTGGGCATGGAAGCAAGGACGGAGCGCGTCAGCGTCTCCCGCGTTGCCGGGTCATCCAGCATGTTGGCCAGAAAGGTGGGGATATCTACCTGCTCCAGCACGCGGGCAATTTCTTTTTCCGTAAAGACCTGCCCGGACACAAAACGCCCCAGCGCGCGGCCCAGCCGTTCCTTCTGGGCTGGCAGAATAGCCGTGTGGGGAATCGGCAAACCCATGGGGTGGCGGAACAGGGCAACCACGGCAAACCAGTCCGCCAGACCGCCCACAACGCCAGCGCGCGCCCCGGCCCGCAGCATTTCCAGCCAGAAGCCATCCTTCACCCATCCGGCAGCGGGGGCCGCGTAGCCCGCAACAGTCAGCCCTCCCATGCCCACCAGCAGGCCGGTGGCAGCGCGCTGGTAGCGTTTGAGGGTCTTCCGGGCGGCGAGATCGCCGTCACTTTCAGGGTATGACGTCATAGTATCTGAATAGCACTCCCACTCTCGCCCCCCAAGTGTGCGTGAGTGTGTTGCAGCGAAAGAGCAGACATGAAACTGTAACGCCTCCCCCTTCCCCCCGCCGTACTGCGAACCCTGAGCGAGGTGCAATAATGGATTTTTCTACTCTTCCGCCCAAACTTCAGACCATTTTTGCACCGATCCTGCAGGACAAAGACGCCCTGCTGCCGGTGGAAGGGGTGAATCCGGTTCTCTGTACCGCCCGCCAGCTGGAAGATGCGCTGGAAGACGGCGATCTGTCCCTTTCAGATGTGACCGCTCTGGTGCAGACCCTTCGGGATTCCGCCTTTCTGCGTCGCGCCAGACGCCTGCATCGTTACGTAGGAGGCGCGGAGACCACCACCACCGCCAAACGGCTGTCTGCCGTGGCTCAGCGGGTCATAGCATCCCTGCCCGTCCCCACGCCCGAGGCTTTCCAAGCCGCCGTCAGTCCCGTGCGTTTTGCCGCTGTTTTTACAGCGCACCCTACATTTGCCCTCAGCAACCCAGTCTATGCGGCGCTAGCCGACTGTGCCTCCGAGGATGTTTTACCGGACGAGGCTCCGTTTTTTGAAACGCATCGGCGGGACGGACCGCCTACGCTGGAAGAAGAATTTACCCTCGCCACACAGGCCATCATCCGGGCGCGAGACGCCATGGATCAGCTGAATGGCGCACTTTTAGAGACCGCCCGACAACACTGGCCAGAGTCATGGGCCTCCATCATCCCCCGCCCGGTCATCGCTACAAGCTGGGTGGGGTATGATACGGATGGACGCACGGATATTGGCTGGTGGGACACGCTGCGTCTCCGTCTGCGCATGAAGCTGTTTCAGCTGGAACGCCTTGATCAGCAGATAAGCGCGACTGGTGTTTCTGCCCCAGCTCTGACGGACCGGCTGCACAAGGCCATTGCCTGCGTCAAAACGCAGATCAGCGCCACACCGACCGGCCCGGATGCCGAAGCCGTCGCCAAATTTGCAGACGCGCTGGTGAACGAACACGCGACAGCCCTGCTCAATGTGGATGATCTGGCAGAAGAGCTGGACGCTGCTGTGAAAGCTGCGCCGCCTGCTGCGCAGCTCCCGCTGGCCGTGGCGCGTGCGGGCTTCATGGCGCACGGTCTGGCACTGGCCCACACACATGTGCGGCTGAACGCCACACAAATTCATAATTTTGTTCGCCAGAAGCTCGATATTCCGGATGACCCGGCCAATCCGGCCCACCGGCGCGCGCTCCTCAACCGCCTGAATGAAGCTCTGGAAAGCGTGCAGCCTGTGCCGGTTGATTTCGGCGCGCTGATGAGTGACCCATCTACGGCAGGCCGCCTGATGATGACGGTCGCCCAGATAACCAAACACATTGATAACCAAACGCCCGTCCGTTTTCTGATTGCTGAAACGGAAACGGGTTACACCCTGTTGGCAGCGCTTTGGGCGGCGCTGCATTTCGGTGTGGCGGACAAGGTGGAAATTTCCCCCCTGTTTGAAACAGAAGACGCGCTGAGCAATGGCGACCGTATTGTGGAAGAAGCCCTCCGCTCCCCCACATGGCGGGCCTATGTGCAGCGCACCGGGCGTATCAGCTTCCAGTTCGGCTATTCCGATTCCGGCCGTTATGTCGGCCAGCTGGCTGCCACCTATCTTATTGAGCGCCTGCGCCTGAAAATTCATGACCTGCTGGTCCGCTGGAACCTGCAGAACGTGACGGTCATTTTCTTTGATACGCATGGCGAGAGCATTGGACGCGGCGCGCATCCTTTCCGGATGGCCGGGCGGCTGAGCTATCTCTCCCCTACCCATGTGCGGACCGAATTTGCCAAAACCGGCATTGCCTGCCGGGAGGAAACGGCCTTTCAGGGCGGGGATGGGTATCTGCTGTTCGGCACCCCGCATCTGGCGGGCGCGACACTCGCGACCATTGCGGAAAACCTGTTCAATCCGCTGCATCAGGAAGGCGACCCGGTTTATGAACAGCCGGTCTTTTCGGCTGATTTCTTCTCCAGCATTTCCGAAGGCATGCAGGCTCTGGTGGAAGACCCCGGTTACGCCGCCCTGCTGGGGGCATTTGGCCCGGCGCTGATTGACCGCACCGGCTCGCGTCCCCCGGCCCGCCAGAGTGCGGAAGCCGCCACCAGCACCCGCCTGACGCATCCGGGCCAGCTTCGCGCCATTCCCAACAATGCGATTCTCCAGCAGCTCGGCTGGTGCGCCAACACGCTGCAAGGACTGGGAGCCGCCGCGCGCCGTCACCCGGAAACATTTGAAAGCTTCAACACCTCCAGCCCGCGCTTCCATCGCGCTCTGGACTTTGCCCGGCATGCCTTAACCAGTTCGGATGACAGGGTTCTGCAATCCGTCATCAATCTGCTGGACCCCAGCTACTGGCTGGACCGCGCCACGGCAGAACCCAAAGCCCCACGCCGGGCCGCTTTTCTCACCGTGATGCAGGATCTGGAAAAACTGAACCTTTCAGCAGACCTGCGCACCATGTTCCGCCGCATTCAGGCAGACCATCTGGCCCTGCGGGAAGCGTGGGAGGATGCCCCGCATGGCGCGCCGCTCAACCGCGCGTTGCATGCCATTCGGGTGGCGTTGATTGAGCGCATCTGGATTCTGGCCTGCCGCATTCCCTTCTTCATGCCGCGCGGGGGCTTTAACCGCGATGTCATGATGCAGCAGATCCTGCGTCTGGAAATTCCTGCTGTGCTTAAGGAAATGGTGCATATTTTCCCATCCGGCACCGTCGCCTCCAACCTTGATTTCTATGAACCCCGCGGCCCGCGGGAGCAGGGCATCTATGAACGCGAGCATCGGGAAATTTTTCTGCCCATGCAGCAGATGTTCGCCCTGCTCCGTGAGATCAGCGTGGGCGTCATGCATGACATTGGCGCATTTGGCTAAACAGGGGCACAACCCCACCATGAATGCTTAGCCCGGAACCAAACTCTTCGGGCTGACGTTCAGGCTTGCAGGACTGACACAGGCTGCGAAGCGTTTTATGCCCAGATTTTTACTGAACCCAGAACAACGGAGTGTGTCCTCATGACCACCACGCCCCCGGACACACAACGAGCCAGGCATCCCGTCCTGAAAATTCTCGGGGGCATCGCGCTCGCACTCCTGCTTCTGATTCTCTTCTGGTCATGGGACTGGTTTGTGCCTCTGGTCAATTCCAAAGCCACAACCCTGTTGCATCGTAAAACCACGATTGCGCATCTGCATGTGCATCTTGGCCGTGTCACCACAATCAAGGTGGATGACCTGCGGATTGAACAGCCAAAAACCTTTGAAAAAGAAAAAGACCAGTTTGCGCAGGCCAAAAGCGTGACGGTTTCGGTCGATGTCTGGTCCTACCTCTGGCACCGTACGCTGCACCTGCCGCTTATTGCACTAGAGCAGCCAACGGCAGACATTATCGCGCTGAAAAACAGCCTGAACAATTACACTTTTACCGAGGATGGTAAGCCGGCGAAGACACCCACAAAGCAGGATGCTTCCTCCTCAACCAGCCTGCCGGACATCGGGGAGCTGCGGATTACCGATGGCAACCTGCATGTAAAGTATGACCCGCTGCAGGCCGATATGCAGGTCGCTGTGCAGACCACGCCACCTCAGGGGAATGATCGCGGCACTCTGCATCTGCAAGCCAAGGGGCGTTACGCGCAGCAGCCTATTACTGCCCGCTTTATTGGCGGAGCCCTGCTGTCCTTTGTTGCCGACAAAGAGCCTTACCCTGTTGACCTCACCGTGCAGAACGGCCCCACCACTGCCACCCTGAAAGGCGATGTGGTTCACCCGATGAGCTTTGCAGGGGCGCATCTGAAGCTGCATTTTGCCGGGCCGGATATGTCCCTGCTCTACCCGCTGACCGGCGTGCCCATTCCGCGCACCCCGGCCTACACCATTACCGGCAATCTGGATTACAGCCAGAGCCACATCCTCTTTAAAGAGTTTGAGGGCAAAATGGGCACCAGCGACATTGGTGGAACCATTGAGCTGGACCCGCATCAGAAGCCCATGAACGTTCAGGCCGACCTCCATTCCCGTCAGGTTAATCTGGTGGATCTGGGGGGCTTTATTGGTGCCAAGCCAACCGAGACAGCGGCTGAGAAAAAGCAGGATGCCAAAAGCAAGACTGTCCTGCCGGATACGCCCATCAATATTCCGCGCCTGAACGCCATCAACGCCCACGTCACGTATCATGGGGCCCATATCGAAAATAAGCAGCTACCGCTTGATAATATCGACACCGAGTTCTTCATCACCAATGGTGAAATTGATCTCAAACGCCTGAACTTTGCCGTTGGCCACGGCACGCTGGCCAGTTCCGCAACGCTCAAGCCGGATGGCTCCCTGTTTGATACAACCGCCCGGATTGATTTTGCCCGGATTGATCTGGCTCGCGTCATGCAGGCGACAACCAATTCCAAAGCCCGCGGCATTATTGGCGGCCATATGACACTGAAAGCCAAAGGGAATTCCATTGCCAGCCTGATGGCTGCAGGGAATGGTGGCCTTACGCTGGTACTGGATCAGGGCGGTGATATTACCGCCATCCTGCCGGATATTCTGGGCCTGCAACTCGGCAATGCCATCCTGACGGCCCTCGGGCTGCCCGCCCATACCGACATCAAGTGCTTTATTGCCGATATGCCGCTGAGAAACGGCATTGTTTCCACCAATACGCTCCTGCTGGAAACCGGCGAGGCCCGTACGCTGGGGCGCGGCACAATCAACTTCAAGACCAATACGCTGGATTACTCTCTGACCACCCGTTCCCAGAACCCGACCATTGCGTCTCTGCCGGGGGCCTTCAACATTACCGGGGCGATCAAATCTCCTACGGTGCTGCCGGGTGCTGAAATTCTCGGGCGTGCCGCTGCCGCCGCGGGCCTGGGGTTTGTCTTCCCACCGCTAGCGCTTCTGCCCACCATTCAGCTGGGTGTTGGGGATAATTCCCGATGCTCCCGCGCCGTGCAGGCTGTGAATGACAACCCGGCTGCGGGCATTGCGCCGGGCTCCCTTTCCCACGCCGTCGGCACCAAAGGCAGCGTTGCTCCGGCCAACCCGCATCACGCCAACGGCAACCACAAAAAAACGTCCGGCAAAGCACCTGCGACCAAACTGCACGAAGGCCGCATGACACCCGCTGAAGTCCGGGCAGCGTGGAATGCCAAACTGAAAAAACAGGGCAAGAACTAACAGCATCAGGCAATCGGGCACTCACGCCCGGTTGCCTGAGCCTGCTCTCCAGCCGCCTCTCAATGCGGCTTATATTTTCCCATTACAGAAATGATGTTCCGCAGGCGCTCAGGTTGTTTTGACACCCTGAGCGCTTAGCCTTTCTTGTGAGCCTTAGCTTTCCCCACAGTCTGGTGCTGACCGAACACGCCGTCTTATTCTGGGCAGGCCTCCGCCCCCCTCCCGCTTCTGCGGTCAGATGTCAGTGCTCAGTGGCACACAACCCATTCCATATTCCACATGCCAGTGCCAGTGCCAGTGCCAGTGCCAGTGCCAGTGCCAGTGCCAGTGCCAGTGCCAGTGCCAGATCGGGCCACGCCTCATCTGCCCTGTAAACACAAAAAAAAGCCGCCTCGTGATGAGGCGGCTTTTCTGTATCCGAAGATAATCCCGGAGAGGATGGCTTATTTGGACTGAGCCATGATCTCTTCTGCCACGTTGCGCGGCACGGGGTCGTAGTGATGGAACTGCATGGTGAAGGACGCACGGCCCTTCGTCATGGAACGCAGGTGAGAAATGTAACCGAACATTTCTTTCAGCGGCACATGAGAGCGAACCATAACCGTGGAACCAGAGGTTTCCTGGCTCTGGATCATACCACGACGACGGTTGATATCACCCACAACGTCACCAACATGATCGTTCGGGGTGGTCACTTCCACGTCCATGATCGGTTCCAGAATAACCGGACCAGCCTGTTTCATACCTTCACGGAAGCAAGCCTTAGCCGCGATTTCGAACGCCAGAGCGGACGAGTCAACGTCATGGTACTTACCGTCAAGCAGCGTGAACTTGAAGTCGACGGTCGGGAAGCCTGCCAGCACGCCGGTAGAGGCCTGCATACGGATGCCTTTTTCGACCGCAGGAATGTATTCCTTCGGCACGGTGCCGCCAACGACCTTGTTCTCGAAGTGAATGTCTTCGTTCCGCTCAAGCGGCTCGAAAGCAATTTTCACTTCTGCGAACTGACCGGAACCACCAGACTGCTTTTTATGCGTGTAGGTTTCGGTGTGCGGCTTGGAGATGGTTTCACGATAGGCCACCTGCGGTGCACCGACGTTTGCATCCACACCATATTCACGACGCAGACGGTCGATGATGATGTCGAGGTGCAGTTCGCCCATGCCGGACAAAATGGTCTGACCCGTTTCCTGATCCGTCTTCAGCTGCAGGGAAGGATCTTCACTGGCCAGCTTCTGCAGCGCCAGCGTCATCTTTTCCACGCCGTCTTTGGTTTTCGGCTCGACGGAGATGTCGATAACCGGGATCGGGAAGCTCATACGTTCCAGAACAACCGGATCAGCCGGATCAGCCAGCGTATCACCCGTCTGAGAGTCTTTCAGACCCACGAACGCAGCAATATCACCAGCATGAACTTCCGTCAGTTCTTCACGCTTGTCAGCATGCATCTGGTAGATACGGCCGATACGTTCCTTGTGGCCCTTCGTGGTGTTCAGAACGGTATCACCGGTCTTCAGCACACCACGATAGACGCGCACGAAGGTCAGCGTGCCGTATTTGTCGTTGATGATCTTAAAGGCCAGACCAGCGAACTTGCCATCCGGGTCAACCGGGATGATGGGCTGAGCGGCTTCGTCTTCTTCTTCACCTTCCGGCGGAGCGCAACGGATGCCTTCAACGTCGTCAGGAGCCGGCAGGAAGTCGATCACGGCGTCGAGCAGCGGCTGAACGCCTTTGTTTTTGAAGGCCGTGCCACACAGAACCGGGCGGAACTCACCAGAGATGGTGCCCTTCTTGATGCAGCGCTTCAGCGTCTCGATGGAGACTTCGCCCTTTTCGAAGTATTCTTCCATTGCTGCGTCATCAACAGCCAGAGCTGTATCGAGCAGGTTCTGGCGGGCTTCAGCAGCCTTTTCCTTCAGGTCGGCCGGAATTTCCTCATCGTGGAACTTCGCACCCAGCTCACCACCTTCCCAGATGATGGCTTTCATCTCGATCAGATCGACAACGCCAACAAACTGGTCTTCAGCGCCAATCGGCAGCTGCAGCGGGATCGCAACGATGTCCAGCTTTTCCTTCAGCGTGTCGAATGCACGGTAGAAGTTCGCGCCGGTACGGTCGAGCTTGTTGATGAAGATGATGCGCGGAACCTTGTAGCGGTCAGCCAGACGCCAGTTGGTTTCGGACTGCGGCTGAACACCGGCCACACCTTCGATGATGAACACGGCGCCATCGAGCACGCGCAGGGAGCGGTTCACTTCGATGTTGAAGTCGATGTGTCCGGGGGTGTCGATGATGTTGATGCGGTGGTCGTTCCACACGCAGGTCACAGCAGCGGAGGTAATGGTAATACCACGCTCACGTTCCTGCGCCATGTAGTCGGTCGTGGTGTTACCGTCGTGCACTTCACCAATTTTGTGAGAGACGCCGGTATAGTACAGGATACGCTCGGTCGTGGTTGTCTTGCCCGCGTCAATATGCGCGGTGATCCCGATATTACGGATCTTCGAAAGTTCGGATTTGGCGGACACGAAAACCTCCAGAAAACAGGTCAGGCGCGACAGGAAACCCTTCGCGCCTGTGGCTACCGAACACCGTGCTGATCCTACTTGAATTCAGGAAGCCCGGCTGCCGGAAACCGGCCGATAGACGAAAGTGCCTGACACCCTGCCAGACACCTGCACAGCAAATCCGGACCGTCAGTTAATGACAGGCCCGGATCCACCGCAGTTAGGAAACCCCTGAATCAGGCGCCAGCGGCAGCCTGTTTTTTAGCCTGAGCGCGCAGAACGCGACGCTTCACGACCTGAGCTTCTTCCGGCAGCTTGCGGTTAGGCGTGCTGATCAGGAAGGCATCGAGGCCACCATTGTGTTCAATGGTGCGCAGGCCACGAGTGCTGACGCGCATATGCACGGGAGCGCCCAGGATGTCGGACATCAGGGATGCTTCCTGCAGGTTGGGCAGGAAACGGCGACGGCTTTTGTTGTTGGCGTGACTGACGTTGTTTCCGGTCAGAACGCCTTTGCCGGTAATCTGGCAGCGACGGGACATTGTCTCATCCTTGTCTTAGGTATCAAACAGAGGGCCGAGACAATTTGCCCGGCGACCACATTCAGGATTGGCGCGGCTTATGGCTGAGCAAGCGCCTTCCGTCAAGGGTTGACCTCAGGCTTTCTCACTTTCCGGGTCTGTCTGTGCCTGCGTTGCAGCATGAATCTCACCCGTACGCACGCTGTTCGCTGCGGAGTCGAGAATATGCAGGATGGTCTCCTTATCCATGCTGCGGGCCAGCAGACCCAGAGAACCGCCCAGCAGCGCTGAGGCAATAGCCAGCGGCGGGTGATTCTCCTTGAGCAGATGCTCCATAGCGCTTTCAATCACCATGGCGCAGCGGGCCAGATCTTCCGGCACGCCCGGCATATCTTCAGATGTCGTTTCTGCGGGCGTATTTCCAGCTTTATCCGTCATGCGTTTCATCTTCCTTCAGTTTCTCAGGCGCCGGCTGAAAAGCCGATGCCGCCTCCGATTCGCCAGACCAGCCTGACGGGCGGGTTGCTCCCCTACCCGGCAATCCGTTCTGCAATTCCTTCCGCCCCCTGGGCTGCCCACATAGCGGCATACTGGCCGCCAGACGCCAGCAGAGCCTCATGCGTGCCGCGTTCCAGCACACGCCCCTGACCCATCACCAGAATTTCGTCCGCATCCACAATCGTGGACAGGCGGTGCGCAATCACCAGCGTCGTGCGGGAGGCAGAGACGGCTTTCAAAGCCGCCTGAATCTCTTGTTCCGTATGTGTGTCCAACGCACTCGTAGCCTCGTCAAGCACAAGAACGCGAGGGTCTTTTAAAAGTGTTCGGGCAATCGCAACACGCTGCTTTTCCCCGCCCGACAACTTCAGGCCACGCTCCCCCACCTGCGTCTGGTATCCGTCTGGCAGAGACATGATGAAATCATGAATCTGCGCCAACCGCGCCGCCTGCTCCACATCGGCCAGAGAGGCTCCCAGACGCCCGTAGGCGATGTTGTAGCCAATCGTCTCGTTAAACAGCACGGTATCCTGCGGGACCACGCCAATAGCGGCCCGCAGGTCCTCCTGCCGGTAGTCCCGCACGTTATGCCCATCCACCAGCACTGCGCCGGACCAGACATCATAAAACCGGAACAGCAGCCGGCTGATGGTGGACTTCCCTGCCCCGGTGGACCCGACAATAGCAACCTTCTTACCGGGAGCCGCCACAAAGCTGACCCCGTGCAGAATTTCACGCTCAGGCCCGTATCCAAACCGGACATCCCGGAACTCAACCTGAGCCGGAGCGGAGTCCGCAAGGCGGGTGGCAATCGGTAGCGGGTTTTCAGGGTCCGCCACTTCCACGTTCTCTTCAATCAGGCTGAACATCTGCTCCAGGTCCACCATGGCCGTCCGGATGGCGGAATAGACAGAGCCCAGAAAGTTCAGCGGCCCGTAAAGCTGGAGCAGATAGGTGTTGATCATGACGAACTGACCAACGCTGATGCGTCCGGCTTCAACATCCCGCCCGGCAAGCAGCATGATCAGCGTGAGTGCCACCGCGATAATGGCGGCCTGCCCGAAGTTGAGCAGCCCAAGAGAATACTGAGTTTTCCGGGCGGCCTGCTCATAACGGGCCTGGGCATTGTCATAGCGTTCGGCCTCATGGGCCTCGTTACCGAAATATTTGACGGTCTCGTAATTCAGCAGGCTATCCAGCGCCTTGCCGCTTGCCTCGGTATTGGTATCATTCATCCGCCGCCGGATGCCCAGCCGCCATGAGGTAAACATCACGGTAAAGCCGATATAGGCGGCGATCATCAGCACCATCAGGCTGACATACCGCCAGTCAAACACCCGCCAGATAACCACAACCACCAGCAGAGCCTGCAGAATGGTGGGGGAGATGGACATGCCCATCCGCAGCAGGGTTTCAACCCCCTCCGTGCCGCGTTCTATGGCCCGCGTGACGCCCCCTGTGCGCCGATCCAGATGGAACCGCAGAGAGAGCTTGTGCATGTGCTGAAAACTGCGGAACGCCGCCTGCCGTGCCACCCGGAACCTGACCGGGGCAAACAGAGAATCCCTCAGGTTGGTCAGGGCAGCGGAGATCAGCCTGATCAGCCCGTACCCCAGGATAAGGGCAACCGGAGCCATAGCCAGACTGCCGGGGTGCGAGAGCCGATCCACCACCCGGCTGTAGGCCATCGGCACAGCCAGTGTTGCGAGCTCTCCCCCCACCAGCACCAGAAGCACCAGCACGACGCGCCACCTCAGCCCGCTGTTTTCACGCGGCCAGAGATACGGGAGAAGACGGGAAAGCGTGACCGAAGCCGGCTGTTTCAGCGGCCCGGACGGAGAACGATTACGTGGAGACATACCGTCGCATGTGACACGCCTCCACAATTTTGCAACCCCGAGGCACCTTGCCTCTCCCCTGCATACGCCGGATAAACACATACGCCTTGTGCGTTTATGGTCTCATTCAAGCACGACTGGATTTTCCGATGCCTTCGGACGATACGCCTTTCCTTCGTCATCTCAGGCAATGCAACACCGCCGTCGTGCCCGGTGCGCGCTTTCCGTTTTCTCTGGGCGGTAAGGCCGCAGGGTGGATTGCCCCAGGCCTGACCGACACGCTGGAGCAGCGTGGCCTTGGCTCCCGCGTGCAGGGCTTTGCCCTGCCTAACCCGGCGGATCTGGAACCGTTGGGAGAAGAGCTGGCACGGGAGGGGGTTTATCGCTCCCACCATGAACTGTTTGATGTGATGGCCGATGTGGACCAGCCCGTGCTGGCCCGCATTGACCGTGGCGCCCTGCCCCTGTTCGGGCTGGTAGCGGCTGGCGTGCATCTGAATGGCTTAGTGCGGAAGGCAGACGGTCTTTACCTGTGGACAGGCCGCAGAGCCGCCAACAAACGGCTGGACCCGAGCAAGCTGGACCATCTGGTTGCTGGTGGCGTTCCTGCTGGGCATACGCCGTGGGAAGCGTTGCTGAAGGAAGCTGCGGAAGAAGCCAGTATTCAGGAAGATCTTGCCTCACAGGCGCAGCAGGTCGGTCGTATTGTCTATGCGCTGGACCGGCCAGAAGGGCTCCGGCGCGACATTCTCTATTGCTACGACCTGTTCCTGCCCGAAAGCTTCTCACCCGTTGCAGCAGACGGTGAAGTGGAATCTTTCCACCTGATGCCGCTGGCCGAAGTTTACAAACTGGTGCGGGATACGGACGAGTTCAAATTCAACGTTAATCTTGTGCTGATCGACCTGTTCCTGCGCAACGGCCTGATTGACCCGCAATCAGCCGAAGGCCGCCAGTTGCGGGATGGGCTGACACACGGGCTCTCGCCCGCCAGCCCGGGCCGTAAAGCCGCTCTGGCACCTGCCGCCCCCTGAGGGCACGGCAGGCCCCGCATTCCGGCCTCAGGCTGAAATGCGGGCGTCCAGCAGGGCTTTGGCTTCAGCCTCGGCTTCCTTCATGCCGGTCAGCAGGCGTTCCCGGATTTCTTCCAGACGCTTCTTGTCGGTAATTTTCAGGCCGAAGAGATCCTTCACGTAGAACACGTCCACCGCCCGCACCCCGTAGGTGGTAATGTGGGCAGAGGCGATCTGAAGGTTTTCCTCGCTCATGGCCGCCGTCACGTCATGCAGCAGGCCGGGCCGGTCACGCCCGTTGATTTCAATGACCGTGTAGGTATTGGACGCGCCGTTATCAATCACCACACGCGGCGGCACATGAATGGCCCGCATCCGCATGGGCATATGCCCGAACCCGGCCTGCGCAATTTCCGCTCCGATATCAATCTGGCCGCTCAGCGACTGCTCAATCAGCGAACACAGCCGCGCCAGACGATGCGTTTCTTCATAGGCACTCCCTGCGGTATCCTGAATCCAGAACGTATCCAGCGCCATGCCGTGCATCATGGTGTGAATCCGGGCATCGACAATGGAGGCCCCGGCCAGCGCCAGTGCCCCGGCGATTTTGGAGAACAGGCCCGGCACGTCCACCGTATAAACGGTGACTTCCGTCACCCCACGCGCCGGCAGAGGCAGAACCTCCACTGTCAGCGGAGCATCCCGCCCGTCTGCATCCCGGATCAGGCGAGCATGGCGTTTGTGGGTCTCATGGTCAAAGGAAAGCCAGTAGCCCGCATAACCCAGCCCCAGAAAGCGGTCGATATCCTGCGGGGCCACGCCATCTTCGGCCAGAATTTCGGCGGTAATTTCCTTCGCATGGCGCACACGAACGTCCCGTTCTGTCGTGGCGAGACCACCGGCCAGCACTTCGGCAACCCGCACATACAGCTCACGTAGCAGCGTAGCCTTCCACGCGTTCCACACGCGGGAGCTGACGGCGCGCATATCCACAATGGTCAGCAACAGCAGCAGACGCAGACGTTCCGGAGACTGAACGATGTCCGCCACGTCCAGAATAGTTTTGGGGTCATCAATATCGCGCTGGAAGGCCGTATGGCTCAGCAGTAGATGATGCAGCACCAGCCAGGAAACGGTTTCCGTCTCCTCGCCTGACATCCCCAGTCTGGGGCACAGGTCGGCGGCAATTTCAGACCCGATTTCCGAGTGATCGCCCCCGCGCCCCTTGGCGATATCGTGCAGCAGCACGGCCATATAGAGCGCCCGGCGGGAATGCAGGCCTTTAACAAGTTCATAGGCTACCGGAATTTCATCCGCCATACGGCCAGATGCGACCTCATCCATGATGCGGATGGCTTCTATCGTATGCTCATCGACCGTGAACACATGATAGGTATCAAACTGCATCTGGCCAACAATCCGCGCCCAGTCCGGGATCAGCCGCCCGAAAATACCCGTCTCGTTCAGAATATGCAGCCAGTGCGCATGGCCGGGAGGGGTCTGCTGCTCATAGGCCGCATCCCGCAGAAGAGGCGCTCCCGCCTCTTCCCCAGCCACGTGGCTCTCACGGCGGCGACGCGGTGGCAGGTCCTGCGGTTCTGTTTCCCCACAGAGCAGATCCAGAAAAATACGGGCGGCTTCCGGGTTATCACGCAGGGCCATGGCCCTGCGTTCCCACCGAATGAGCTGATGCCGGCCCAGCGGATGCAATGGCCGGCGACGCATCCGCGCCCAGTCCAGAAACTGCATCATCTTGATGGGTTCCTGATCGAACGAAATCCCGCGTTCCGGCAGGATCTGCCCGTCAACCAGCGTAAAGCCAGCTTCCCGCATGGCTTCGTCCGGCTTGGCGGCGGTTGCCACCGGCCCCTGCGCCTGCCGCAGCACTGCGGGTTCCAGCACATGGGTCAGACGCATGACCTCACGCGCCGTCAGGAAGTAGTGGCGCATGAAGCGTTCCACACCGTTCTGGCGGCCATGCCGGGTGTAGCCCATGCGCGCGCCAATAACGGGCTGCATATCGAACGTCAGCCGTTCTTCCGCGCGCCCTGCGACGTAATGCAGATGCAGACGCACCGTCCACAGGAAGTCCCATGAGCGGCGGGCACGCGCCGCTTCCTGCTCTGTCAGCAAACCCATCCAGATAAATTCAGGCGCCAGCAGGTCCATGACGTGACGGGTGCCGAAGGTGTTGCGGCACATCCAGTAAAGCGTCTGCAAATCCCGCAGGCCGCCGCGCCCTTCCTTGATGTTCGGCTCCACCAGATAGGGGCTGTCCCCAAACCGGCGATGCCGCTCCAGACGTTCCCGCCGCTTGTCCTGAATAAAGCCAGCAGCTCCCGCTTCCACGCAGGCCACAATGTAGCGGGCCTCGAACATGGCAAACAGGGCGGCATCCCCGGCCAGCAGGCGGGCATCCAGCAGGGCCGTGCGGACAGTCGTGTCCTTCCCCGCTTCCTCAATACATTCGTTGATCGTGCGGGTCGCGTGGCCGACTTTCAGGCCAAGATCCCACAGGAAATAGAGCACATACTCCACCAGACGGTGGGCGCTCTGAACGTTTTCTTCCTCAGTCAGAAACAGCAGATCAATATCGCTGAACGGGGCCAGCAGACCGCGCCCGTAACCGCCCGTTGCCGCCACAACCAGCCGCCCGGCAACTGGAGCGCCTTCCCCGATCTGTCCGACACCCTCTGCAGTGCCCGTTGCACGCAAAGCGAGATCGACAATGCCGCGCAGCATAACATCCGTGAACGCCGCAATCTGCTTGGCCGCCTTGGCGCCCTTGAGCACATGCGTTTCAAACCGACTGCGGATATCCGCCTGATACCGGCCAAGATGGCGACGGAAAATGGCCACAGCCTCGTCCCGCTCCGGGATGGAGGCGTCTGCCGGCGTGGCGTCCCTCAGTTCCCGCGCAAGGCAGGCGGCAAGCCCCTCCGGGGTGAGAGACGCAAGGGCGGAAACATCGGGCTGCCCGGAGGCAGCATGTGCGGGGGAAATCGACATTGCGGTCGGAATCTGCTCCTGAGGGTCGTCTGATAAAAAACCCGGTTTCAACTCTGGGCCGGACATCCGTCTTCCCGCACTGCTTCCTTGTGAAGCTCATACAGAATGTCCAGCGCGGCACGCGGTGTCAGGGCATCCGGATCTACCTCTAACAGTCGCTTTCTTAACGTATTTTCGTCTTCTTGCGGTAATATCTTCTGCGTGTCGAACAGCGGCAGAGGCTTGGGACCCGTCGCATGGTCACGCTCCAGTTCACGCAACAAACGCCCCGCCCGATCCACCACTGAGGGAGGCACACCCGCTAGCTTAGCAACATGCACACCCCAGCTTTTCTTGGCGGAACCGGCCAGTACTTCATGCAAAAAGACAATCTGGCCCCGCCATTCCCGCACCGCCATGGTGTGCGGAGAAAGGCGCGGCAGGGTATCTACCAGTCCAGCCAGTTCATGGAAATGTGTTGCAAAAATTGCACGGCAGCGGACCGTTGAATGCAATGCCTCCAGCACAGCCCAAGCGATGGCCAGACCATCCAGCGTTGCCGTGCCACGCCCGATTTCATCCACCACCACCAGAGAGCGCGGACCGGCCTGATTAAGAATAGCAGCCGTTTCCGTCATTTCCACCATGAAGGTAGAACGACCGCGCGCCAGATCATCCGACGCGCCGACGCGGGAAAACAGCTGATCCACAATCCCGATATGCGCTTTATCCGCTGAGACAGGAAAACCACCCTGCGCCAGCAACACCGCCAGCGCCGTCTGCCGCAGGAAGGTGGATTTACCGGCCATGTTCGGCCCGGTGAGCAGCATCACCCGCCGATTGGCTGAAAGGTCACATCCGTTTGGCGTAAAGCGTGTGCCTTTGGGGAGAGCGGCTTCCACCACCGGGTGGCGACAGCCTTCCAGCACAAAAGCAGCATCATCCGTCACCACAGGGCGGCACCAGCTCCCGCCAGCGGCCAGCAGAGCGCAAGACTGTAACACGTCCAGAACCGCCAGAGCCCGTGCCAGAACAGGCAGGGTTTCTTCCGCCAGAATCCGGTCAACCAGTGCGTTAAACACCGCTTTTTCACGCGCAGCGGCACGTTCCGCCGCTTCAGCAATCCGGGCGTCCAGTGAGGAAAGTTCTTCCGTCGAGAACCGGGCATTGCTGGCCGTGCCCTGCCGGAACATCAGGTCATCCCGGTCTTTGATGCGGGCACTGGCGGCAACCGGAACTTCAATCACGTAACCAAGCTGGGCGTGGTGTTTGATCTTCAGGCTCGCCACACCGAATCGGCTAGCATACTCGGTCTGCAATCCGGCCACAATACGCCGGGAATTGTCGCGCAGACCGCGATAGCCATCCAGCTCACCATCATAACCAGCAGCAATCACGCCGCCATCATCCAGACGTGCGGGCAGATCGTCCGCCACAGCTCGTACCAGTTCGGCTTCCAGCTCCGGCGCAGCGCCAAGGCTGGCAGCCGCACGCGCCAGATAGGGCGGCAAGGCTGTGTGGTCATCCCCCAAAGCAGCCGCAGCGGCACGCGCGGCATGCAGGCCATCGCGCACGGCGGCCAGATCGCGCGGCTGACCGCGCCCCAGAGAAAGACGCCCCAGCGCACGGGCGATATCCGGTGCGCGCTTCAACGCATCGCGCAGAGCGGCACTGCAACTCGGCGATTCGCGCAGCCAGCACCAGCCATCCTGTCGGGCGGCAATGCGCGCGGGGTCCGTCAGCGGTGCGGCCAGCCATTCGGCCACCATGCGCGCCCCGGCGGAGGTCACGGTCTGGTTCATGGCGGAGAACAGGGTGTGTTCCGTCCCGCCATCCCGCGCGCGCAAAATGTCCAGACTGGCGCGGGTGGCGGGGTCAATCCCCAGAATACCGCCTTCCATCTGCGGGCTGGGATGCGCCAGACGCGGCAGCTTTCCGGCCTGACTGCGCTGCACGTAGTCTACCGCAACAGACGCCGCGACGGCTTCTTCATCCGTAAAGGTGCCGAACGCATCCACACTGGCAACGTCAAACGCGGCAGCCAGACGCTGCCGCGCCGTCTCTGTATTCGGAAACAGCACCTCCGGCGCACGTGCGGCTTCATGTTCACCCAACGCCATCTCTGCAGGAGCCAGAATTTCCGCAGGGTCCAGACGCCCGAGCAGCGCAGCCAGCGCGGCCCGTGTGACACGGGCTGTTTCAAACAGGCCGGTGGAGACATCAATCCACGCCGCCCCGATCATGCTCGCGGCTTCTGCCTGCTTGCTTTTCCGGCCACGGCCCCCAGCTGCTTCTTCTGCCAAAGCGAGCAGCAAATTGGAGCGCCCCGGCTCCAGCAGTTCATCTTCTGTCAGGGTTCCCGGTGTCACCACCCGCACCACGGCACGCGCCAGAGGGCCTTTAGCTGCCCCTTTCCCTTTACGAGGTGCTTCCGTCTGCTCTGCGACTGCTACCCGAAACCCGCGACGGATCAGCCGGGCCAGATAAGCCGAGGCTGCCCCCACCGGCACGCCGCACATGGGGATAGGGTCACCCGCGTGGCTGCCTCGCGCCGTCAGCGCAATATCCAGCGCTGCGGCGGCGGCCGTGGCATCGTCAAAAAACAGCTCGTAAAAATCGCCCATGCGGAAAAACAGCAGGGCTTCAGGATTTTCGGCCTTCAGCGCAAACCATTGCGCCATGGCGGGGGTGGCACCCTCAGGAGAATAACGCGTCATTTCCTTATCATACGGGCGTCATCCGGCGGGGCAACAGGCGTTGCGGTTACATCTTAACAAGTTTGTGCAAAGCCTCAGCCACAGCCTTCACAGGTTTTTCCCACGGGGCATTGCCCTCACCGGGGGCAGCCTGAGAAAACAGGCGGAGACTCGGATACCACAGGTTCTCCGCCCTTCCGTCCGGCAAAGCCCGCGTTGAGCCTTCCGCCCAGCGCCAGTCTCCCCCAAAGCGGTTAAGCAGCCACACCGGTTTCCCCAACACGCCCGCCAGATGCGCAATGACCGTATCGACCGTAATCACCACATCCAGTCCGGCAACCAGACGGGCTGTGCTGAGCATGTCCCCGTCCGGTAACGGGGTCACAGAAAAGGGCAGCCCCTCACCCGCATGGTCGCGCTGAAGCGACTGAAACACCACCCCCGGCACCTCCGCCAGCGGCGCAAGGCAGGCAGGTGCCATGGAGCGACGACGGTCAAACCGATAACTCGGGTTCCCCGCCCAGCAGAGACCGACCCGAAGTGGCTTTGCAGCTGATTGAAGCGCAACACCGTCACCCGGCCCACGTAGCGGAACGCGGGCCTGCCCCTCTGAAAGGCCACCTGCTTCCGCTTCCTGAAATACCTGCGTCCATCGATACGGCGCATCCAACCCGAGCCGGGCAGGCAGACTGAGCAGAGAACAACACGCCACAGCTCCCGCAGAACGGGCCGTCTGTCCTTTTGCCAGAAGCGTGACACGCCCGGCCTGCACGCTCTCCATCTGCGCCACCAAAGAGCGCAGCCCTTCCGGCACAGACAGAAGGATGGGCGCACGCTCCAGCGCCGGTTCCACATACCGCAGAAACTGGAGTGTATCGCCCAGCCCCTGCTCAGCATACAGCAGAACCGGAGCGCCACCGGCGTCCGCCCCATCCCATTGCGGCAATTCTTCCGTGTGCCGCGCAGGCAGCAAACTCTGGCGAGCCTCGAAGGCCTGCCAGCCTTCATGAAAACGCCCCTCCGCCAGCAAGACCGTGCCCAGATTGAACCGGGCACGCGCCCGGTCCTGCTCTGAAGCCTCCCAGTTTTCCACCTGCCGGAAGAGCGCTTTTGCCTCCTGCCGCCGCCCAAGGTCAGACAGCACGGTGCCGTAATTCACCGCCAGCCGGGCATCGTGTTTGCGGAGGGCAAGGGCTGCGCCCAGTTCCTGCTCGGCCTCATCAAGCGCCCCCAGCGCCATCTGCACCAGCCCCAGATTGGTGCGGGTTTCCGGTGCGTCTGGCGCACGACGCACCGAGTCCTGCAACAGGCTTCGAGCTTCTTCAAAGTCCCCTTTGGCAAACAGAGCCGCACCATAATTGGCGAGGGCGACGGCATCCTGCGGAAAAGCCGTGGCCACGACTGCAAAGAACGGCTCAGCCTCCCGCATCCGCCCCGCCCGCTCCAGCAACACGGCGTGCTGGTTGTGTGCAAAAACGTTCTCAGGAGCCAGACGCAGCGCTTTTTCTGATGTCTGCACGGCCTCGGCCACCCGCCCATGCCGCGCGAGAAATGCTGCGAGACTGAGATGTTTTTCACAGTCCAAAGGACGCAAACGCAACGCGGTGCGCAACGCCACCTCAGCCTCCTGCACGCGGTTTTCCGCTTCCAGAATAGCGGCCATGGCCTCATGCGCCCGCGGGTCACGCGGCGTTGTCATCACCGCCACATTGGCCGCGGCTCGTGCCGGCTCCGCATGGCCCTGCTCAAGCAACGCATGCGCCAGTGTAATGTGAAAATGCCCTTCAGGCCGCAGGCCAATCGCCCGCCCGGCCAGAGCAATGGCGGACTGCGCGTCGCCCCCGGCGCGGGCCACACAGGCCATGGCATGCCAGGCCTCGGCGTCCGATGCATCCTCACGCAACAGGGCACGCAACAGGGTTGCCGCCCGCTCTGCATCCCCGACAGAAAGAACGGCCAGCGCCTGTTCAACCGATGGCTCCTGTGTCGCCATCCCGTTTTTCTGGGGCATGTGCTTTCCTTCGTTCTGTCAAACCGCCTGCGCAGAGAGTTCCGTCCCGCGAAGGGATGCTCTACCCTACAGGCCAGCCTTGCCACCCTACAGGATCAGATCTCAGCTGATGAATAAAGCCTACCAGAGCCTTGAGCGCCATTTTGCCCGTCTGTCCTCCCTGAATGATGCCATCGGCATTCTGTGCTGGGACAAGGAAGTGATCATGCCCCACGGCGCGGCAGAGCGCCGGGCGGAAAATCTGGCCATGCTGGAAGGACTACGGCACGAAATTCTGACAGCCCCGGAAATGACGGACCTGCTGGCCACGGCAGACGCGGGGGATGATCTCTGGCGTCGCGCCAACCTTGCAGAAATGCGGCGCCTGCATACGCACGCCACCGCGCTGCCGGGGGATCTGGTGGAAGCCAGTGCACAGGCTACCGCCCGCAGTGAGATGGTGTGGCGTGAAGCCCGCCAGAACAGCGATTTCAAAACCTTTCTGCCCTACCAGCAGGAAGTGCTGAACCTCACGCAGCAGATTGCCAAAGCCAAAGGCGAAGCGCTGGGGCTGTCTCCGTATGATGCGCTGCTGGACTCGTTTGATCCCGGCACGCGCCAGACAGATATTGATCCGATTTTCAGCCGCCTGAGCACTGAACTGCCCGGCCTGATTGCCGCCGTGCTGGAAAAGCAGAACAGCCTCCCTGCCCCCACGCCACTGCAAGGCCCGTTTCTGGTGCCACAGCAGGAAGCGCTGGGCCGCAAACTGATGCAGCAGCTTGGTTTTGACATGACGCGCGGCCGGCTGGACGTGAGCCTGCACCCCTTCTGCGGCGGGGCCACGCATGATGTGCGTCTGACCACCCGCTATGAAGAAGCAGACTTCCTCCCCGCCATGATGGGCGTGCTGCATGAAACCGGCCACGCGCTGTATGACATGGGGCTGCCGGCAGACTGGCTCTCTCAGCCCGTCGGGCAGGCTGGCGGCATGACGCTGCACGAAAGTCAGTCTCTGACGATGGAAATGCAGGTTTGCCGCTCCCGCGCCTTTGTGGAGTGGGTCACGCCGCACCTGCGGACAGAATTCCACATCCCGGAGGGCACCCCCGGCTGGCAGGCGGACAATCTGCATCGTCTGGTAACGCATGTGGCCCCCGGCTTTATCCGCGTGGATGCGGATGAGGTGACCTACCCCGCCCATATTCTCGTCCGGTATGAGCTGGAAACGGCGATGATCAACGGGGATCTCGCCCTCAAAGACCTGCCCGCCGCGTTTAATGACCGACTCCACGCCCTGCTCGGCCTGACGGTGCCCGATGACCGACACGGTTGTTTGCAGGACATCCACTGGCCGGAAGGGTTGTTCGGGTATTTCCCCTGCTATGCCTTGGGGGCGCTGGCGGCGGCTCAGATTCGCACAGCCGCCTTCCAGCAGGACAGTCAGATTGCTCCGGCGCTGGCGCAGGGGAATTTTGCCCCACTGCTGAAATGGCTGCGCACCAACATCCACAGCCGCGCCAGGAGCGCCTCCATGCCCGACATTATTAAAGATGCCACCGGCGCACCTCTGGCGGCCGATGCCTGGCAGGCCCATATCCGCAGTCGTTATCTGGACCGCGCGCCAGACGCCTGAGACTTTCACACGTCCGCCTCTTCGCAGGGTTCTGGCGGGCCATGCGAAGAATGCGGTTGTCGGGGTGGGGCAAAACGGGGGAGACTGGCCGCATGTTTTCGCCGCACACGCATAGCAAGGCTGCCAGAAATTTCATGATGATCAGACGCACCCGGCCTTTTTCGGGGTTCCGCCGCGCCCTCGCTTTGACAACTCTGACAGCAAGCCTTGCCGTCGCCCTGCCCACGCCCTCCGCATGGGCGGTTCATATGCCAAAGGTGCCAGAACTTTCAGCCGCGGCCCTCACGCCCTTTACCCAGTCTGACAAACAGGTCTGGGATGCCGTAGTGCCGTTGCCCGATGGCCGGATGTTGTTTGAGGCCCCGGCATGGATCGGCAACCCTGGCCCGCAGCTTTCCGTCCGCAACACGGATGGCAGCTTTGCCCCTTACCCGGATGCAGACTGGAACGCCGCAGACGGTGATGCCGCAAAGCGGATTGTCGGTGCTGCGGGTTTGACACTTCTGCCCGATGGCACGCTGTGGGTGCTGGATAGTGGCGTGCCCAACCGCAAGGCCCCGGCTGTTGCTCAGCCCAAGCTGATCCATATCGACACCCAGAAAAATACCGTGCTGGGCACCGTCCCAATCGAGAAAACAGCCCTCCACCCGGACAGCATTCTCTCCGGCGTGGCCGTGCATGAGAACACGGCGTATGTGACGGATTCCGGCGTGGCCGGGGTGCTGGTGGTCGATATTCCCTCTGCCTCCACCCGCCGTTTTCTGGACCGTCACCCGTCTCTGACAGCCACGCGCCCCATTCAGATTCCGGGCGGCACGCTCAACTGGGGGGATGGTCGTGCCGCGGCCATTGATTCCAGCATGATCGCCGTCAGCCCGGATGGCCGCTGGATTGTCATGCAAGCCCCCGGCAACTACCTCTCCCGCGTGGAAACCAGCACCTTTTCCGACCCGGACATTACCCCGGCGGCCATGGAAGAAATTGTCACCCAATGGTATAAAACGCCCTCACTGGGCGGCATGACCATTGGCCCGGATGGCACGCTCTACTGGTCGGATGTCAGCACCAACAGCATCCTCAGCTACAGCACGGGCCGTATCCCGCGCAGGCTGATTACGGACCCGCGCCTGAACTTCCCCGGAACGCCGGGGCTGGATGCGCACGGACACCTGTTTGTGCCTGCCATGCAGCTTGACCACGCCGCCGCGTTCCAGAACGGTAAAGCGACTGTGACATGGCCTGTTACGGTCTATCAGCTCACGCTGCCCACCACCCCGCCTCCAACCTAAACATACGGATGCAGAAGGCTACTTCGCGCCGTCTCGCATTCAGGGTATAAGTCTGGCCATGCGCTATATCTCGACCCGGGGGAAGGCTCCCGCTCTCTCGTTCTCTGATGTCCTGCTGACAGGCCTTGCCGAAGATGGCGGCCTGTATCTGCCGGAAACATGGCCCAGCTTTTCACTCTCCGAGTGGCAAGCCATGCGGGGTCTGCCGTATCCGGAGCTTGCCGCCCGGATTATGCGGCCGTTTGTCGGGGAGGATATTGACCCCGGCACGCTGCGCAGCCTGTGCGAGAAAGCCTATGCCGGCTTTGACCACCCGGCCATTGTCCCGCTGACACAGGTGGAAGATGGCCTGTTTGTGCAGGAACTGTTCCACGGCCCGACGCTGGCCTTCAAGGACATGGCCATGCAGTTGCTTGGCCAGCTGTTTGAGCATGTGCTGACCGAGCGCGACAGCCATGTAACCATTGTGGGGGCAACCTCTGGCGACACCGGGTCTGCCGCCATTGAAGCCTGCCGCGGGCGGGACCGCCTCTCCGTTGTCATTCTGCACCCCAAGGATCGCACGTCCGAAGTGCAGCGCCGCCAGATGACGACGGTGCTGGAAGCCAACGTGACCAATCTGGCCATTGAGGGCACGTTTGACGACTGTCAGGATCTGGTCAAAGCCCTGTTTGCGGATATGCCCTTCCGCAAGGACATGCATCTCTCTGCCGTCAATTCCATCAACTGGGCCCGTATTGCCGCGCAGATTCCTTACTACGTCTATGCCGCGCTCAACTTTGGTGCGCCGGAACAGGAAGTCTCCTTCGCGGTGCCGACGGGCAACTTCGGTAACATTCTGGCCGCGTGGGCTGCCCGTAAAATGGGTCTGCCCATCCGCCATCTGTGCGTTGGTTCCAACCGCAACGATATTCTGACCCGCTTCCTGAACGCGAATGACATGACGATGAAGTCCGTCATGCCCAGCCTTTCACCGTCCATGGATATTCAGGTCTCTTCCAACTTCGAGCGCCTGCTGTTTGAACTGCTGGGGCGTGATGCCGAGGCCTGCGCCCGCATCATGACCAGTTTCCGCGCGACCGGGCATATGGATGTTCCGGCAGAAGCGTGGGAGACGGCTCGCAGCCTCTTCTCCGGTCTGGCGCTGGACGATGCGGCGACGGAAGCGGAAATCAAAGGCCTGCATGACCGCTCCGGTTATCTGGCTGACCCGCACAGCGCCATTGGCATTGCCGCAGGCCGCCGCTTCCGGGAAGCCGGTGTGCCCATGGTCGCCATGGCAACGGCCCATCCGGCCAAATTCCCGGATGCCATGGTGGCAGCAACCGGCATTCGCCCGGCCCTGCCTGTGCATCTGGCAGACCTCTATTCGCGTGAAGAGCGCTACCGCACCGTTCCGGCCACGGCTGACGCCGTGAAAGATGCCGTGCGTGCGGCGGTACTTTCCAACGCCTGAGACGTTTTAACCTTCCTTCTCTTCAGGCCGCGCTTGCGGCCTTTCTTTTCAGGACAAGAATGACCGATCCGATCCAGCTGACCCGTCTGCCCTCGGGCCTGATTGTTGTGACAGAACGTATGGAGCGCGTCGAAACCGTGTCCTTCGGAGCCTATGTCTCCACCGGCACACGGGATGAAACCGCAGAAGAAAACGGTGTTTCTCACTTCCTTGAGCACATGGCCTTCAAAGGCACGGAGCGCCGCTCTGCCCTGCAGATTGCTGAGGAAATTGAAAATGTGGGCGGGCATATCAATGCCTATACCGCGCGGGAACAGACCGCTTATTACGTCAAGCTGCTAAAGGAAAATCTGGATCTGGGCATTGATATCATTGGCGATATCCTCACCCATTCCACGTTTGACCCGACGGAAATTGAACGCGAACGCGGCGTGATCCTGCAGGAAATCGGGCAGGCCAATGATACGCCGGATGATGTGGTGTTCGACCATTTTCAGGCCACGGCTTACCCGAACCAGCCCATGGGCCGCCCCACGCTCGGCACGGAAGACCTTATCCGCACCATGAGCCGTGAGACGCTGATGCGTTACATGAGCGCGCATTACACCACCGGCAACATGGTTGTGGCGGCTGCAGGCAACCTGCACCATGAGGACGTCGTGCGGCAGGTTGAACGGCACTTTGCCGACCTCGGCACCACCCCGCTCATCCCCGGCACGCCCTCCATTTATGGTGGCGGTGAATTCCGGCAGGAGAAGGATCTGGATCAGGCCCATGTGGTTCTGGGCTTCCCCTCCGTGGGATATAATGACCCGGACTATTACGCGGCTCTGATGCTGTCCCTGCTGCTGGGTGGCGGCATGTCTTCCCGCCTGTTCCAGGAAATCCGGGAAAAGCGCGGTCTGGTTTATTCCGTCTATTCTTTCAACGCGCCGTTCCTCGATGGCGGTGTGTTCGGCATTTATGCCGGGACAGGCGAGAAAGAATGTGCGGAACTGGTGCCCGTCACGCTGGAAGAACTGAAAAAGGTTCAGAAAAGCGTGAGCAAAGATGAACTGGCCCGCGCCTGTGCACAGCTCAAGGCCTCCCTGCTGATGTCTCTGGAAAGCACCGGCAGCCGGTGTGAGCAGATTGCCCGCCAGCTCCAGCTGTTTGGTCGTCTGATCCCTGTGGCGGAAACAGTAGCGCGCGTGGAAGCCGTCACGCCGGATGATATCTGCCGCGTTGCAACCCGCATTTTCACCCAGAAGCCCACGCTGGCAGCACTGGGGCCTGTTAAACACGTCCTGTCTCTGGACACGATTACGGAGAACCTCGCGGCATGAGCGAACAAACCCTCGAAAAGATCTCTGATCTTGTCCGCCGCGCGCGCAACGCCGGAGCGGATGCCGCAGACGCGGTTTTTGTCTCCAGCACCGCACTGGGCGCGGGGGTTCGTAACGGTGTGACTGAAGAGCTGGAACGCTCGGAAACCACAGACCTTGGCCTGCGGGTGTTTGCAGGCCAGAAAACCGCCATTGTCTCCACTACCACGCTGGACCCGGCCCGTTTCGACGGGCTGATTGATCAGGCGCTGGCCATGGCCCGCATCCTGCCGGATGACAAATATGCCGGTCTGGCCCCGCAGGCTCTGACCGGCACTCTTACCCAGAATGCGCTGGACCTGACGGATACCGCAGAGCCAGACGCCAACGCCCTTCTGGCCCGCGCCCGTGAGGGTGAAGAAGCCGCTCTGGCGATTGAGGGTGTGACCAACAGTGCAGGCAGCAGTGCCTCCTTTGGCCGCACAGAGGTCATTCTCGTCACCTCACAGGATTTTGCCGGCACCTATGCCCGCACCCGCCACTCCACCTCTGTCTGCGTTCTGGCGGGCAAAGGTGACCGTATGCAGCGCGATTATGACTATCACGGCACGGTCCATCTGGCGGATCTGGATGATGCCGCAACACTGGGCCGCAGCGCAGGCCGCAATGCTGTAGCCCGCCTGAACCCCACTCGTCCGCGCACCGGCAAATATCCGGTTGTGTTCCACCCCCGCGTGGCGAACAGCTTTCTTGGGCATCTGGTGGGGGCCATCAGCGGCTCTTCTATTGCGCGCGGCACGTCTTTTTTGAAGGACAAGCTCGGCCAGCAGATTTTTGCCAAAGAGATCACCATCACGGATGACCCGACGCGCCTGCGCGGCCTGCGCTCCCGCCCGTTTGATGGCGAGGCTGTGCAGGGCAAACCGCTGACCCTGGTTGAAAACGGCGTTCTGCAAAGCTGGATTCTGGATACACGCAGCGCCCGCCATCTCGGCCTGACGAGCAATGGCCGTGCAGCACGTGGTGCTTCCAGCCAGCCCGCGCCCTCCCCCAGCAATCTGGCCTTCCAGCCCGGCAGCGTCACCCCTGCCGCTCTGATGGCGGACATCAAGGAAGGCGTGTTCATCACCGAGATGATGGGCTCGTCCATTAATGGCCTGACGGGCGATTACAGCCGTGGCGCATCCGGTTTCATGATCCGTGATGGCCAGATTGCCGAGGCCGCAGAAGAATTCACACTGGCAGGCAACCTGCTGGAAATTTTCGCGTCGATGACATTAGCGGACGATTTGCAGTTCCGTTTTGGGAGTGATGCCCCCACATTAAGAGTAGATGCCCTGAGCCTTGCCGGGGCCTAACATCGTCCGGAGAGACCAGACACCGTGAAAAAGCGTTTTCTTACGCCTGTTTTAACCGCTTTTCTGACCATCAGCATGCTTGGTGGCCCGCTGGCCCAGCATGCCGATGCCCGCCCCGGTCAGGGCAGCTCCATGGGCAGCCGTGGCAGCCGGACATGGAGCGCGCCGCCGTCCACCAACACCACGCCTTACGGCGCGGCTCCCATGGACCGCTCCATTACACCGCGTTCCCCGGCTCCGGGTTATAATGGCTACCCCGGCCAGAGTAATTACGGCGCGCCATTTAACCGGGGCATGGGCACAGCATCCCGCCATCCGTTCCTGACAGGCTTTGCCGGGGGCATGCTCGGAGCCGGACTGTTCGGCTTGCTGAGCGGACATGGCTTTATGGGCGGCGTCCATGGTCTGTTCAGCTTTATCGGGCTGATGATCCAGATCGGGCTGATCGTCATGGTCGTGATGTGGCTGGTCCGTCGCTTTAGCGGCAATGGCTCTTCCCGCGGCGGCAATTCCGGCTTCCCGCTGAATCAGGGAGGGTCCGGACCGTCTCCGTCCACCACACCCGCAGGCTTCCCGGCTAGCGGGAGTTCCTCTCTGGCTATCACGAGTGCGGACTATCAGGCCTTCCAGCAGACCCTGCTGGATATCCAGACAGCGTGGAACCAGCAGAACATTCCGGCGCTCCAGCAGATGGCCACGCCGGAAATGGTCTCCTACTTCAACCAGCAGCTTGCCACTCTGGCGAGCCAGGGTGCCCGCAATGTGGTGTCTGATGTGCACTTCATTCAGGGTGATTTGGCTGAATCCTGGCAGGAAGCTGGTATGGATTACGCCACAGTCGCCATGCGTTACAGCCTGATTGACCTGACAACCAATGCCACCGGGCAGGTGATTGAAGGCAGCTCGACAGAGCCTGTGACGGTTACAGAACTCTGGACCTTCACCCGGCCTTCCCGCGGGGGCCGCTGGTTGCTCTCCGCCATTCAGCAGGGGCGTGGCGCGTAACGCCTCGCCTTTCCATCAGGCCTGCACGGCTCCCCCAAGAGCGTGCAGGCTTTTTTTTAAGCATTTTATCGCGGGATTAAAGACATGCTGTTTCTGGAAATTGCCGTCGTGGCGCTGGCTGTCTCGGCTTCAGCTTTTGGGATCTTCCTGCACTTCTGGAGCAAGCGCAAAATTGCTGATCTGGAAGCTGATATCCTCAAGCTTCAGGAAAAAGGCGTGGACGTGCAGATGGATAGCCTGCTGCAAACAGCACGCACACCCGGACAGAAAGAAGCCTGAGCGGGCAGGATAAGCCCCTGCCCAAACGTTATCTTTTAGAAGTGCGTAAACGTCAGGCCGTACATGACACCGGCCATCAGCACCATGAAGGCCAGCATGGCACGCAGACGCTCTTTTTGGCGCCGCTGCTTTTCCGCAACTTCCTGCGGGTTCAGAACGCTTAGATTTTCCATCAGCCTATCCACCCCATCAGCATATGGTCGGCCAGCAGTCCGCAGAACAGCAGGAACAGGTAGGCCAGAGAAAAGCGGAACGACAGACGCGCCGCTTTATCGCCCTTCAGACTGATACCGGTCTCATCCTGCGGTTCGCGCAGCACACGCACTGCGCAGGCTATAAAGCCCAGCCCCAGTACCAGAGCCGTGCCCGTATAGAGCCAACCGCACAGATGCAGGAAGAACGGCACCAGAGAAACCGCCAACAGCACCAGCGTATAGACAAAGATGTTCCACCGTGTATGCCGCGCACCTTTGACAACCGGCAGCATTGGAATGCCCGCCCGGCCATAATCCTTGCAGGCATACAGGGAGAGCGACCAGAAGTGCGGCGGCGTCCAGAAGAACACAATGCCAAACATCACCACCGGCAGCACGGCCATATGGCCCGTTGCGGCGGCCCAACCGATCATGGGCGGGAAAGCCCCGGCAGCTCCGCCAATTACGATATTCTGTGGCGTGGAGCGCTTGAGCCACATCGTATAAATGACGGAATAGAAGAAAATCGAGAATGCCAGAATACCGGCGGCCAGCGCATTAGTAGCCATCCACATCAGGCAGACGGACAAGCAGGATAGTCCAACGCCATAGGCCAGTGCTTCCTGCGGCGGAATACGGCCACCCGGAATAGGCCGGGTAATGGTGCGCTGCATCACGGCATCAATATCGCGGTCGTACCACATATTAATGGCCCCGGCGGCACCAGAAGCCAGACAGATGCAGAGAATAGCCACGGCCGCTACAAACGGATTCAGGTGCCCCGGCGCCATAATCATCCCGGCAGCGCCCGTAAACACGACCAGTGAAATCACGCGAGGCTTGAGAAGCTGCACCCAGTCTTTAGCGGTCGTGCCAACCCGGTCCGCCTTAAAGCGAATACGTCCCGCCGGAACGTCCGTTGCTACCGTATCGCTCATGACTGCACCGTTCCTTCAGAAGAGGCCCCAAGCACGGGCTGAGCGGAAGCCTCGCTGCCTTCCGCCACTTTCCGGTTCTGCATGAAGCTCATGCCCATGGTCGCCACAAAGCACAGAAGCGATGCGCCGAGCAGACCCCCGCTCCAGATCTGCGCAGCGGCAGAGAGCGGCGAAAAGGACAAGCCGGTCGCGGCAGCCACCAGGACAAACTGTAAAACGGCCAGAGAACGGGGATACCAGTATCCACCATTTTCTCCGCGCCACAGATAGAGGCCACAGAAGGCGGCATACACAGCACCAAGCTGAAGCGCTGAATGCAGCCCATCACCCTGAATTAACTGCGCCACCCAACCTGTGGAGACAACCGCCAGAAAACCGAGCCCCCACAGCATGGGAACACGCAGGGAAAGACGGCTGCGCCATGTGCCTGCCATCCACAGGCCTGCCAGCAGGACGGAGGCCAGCGTGGATGCAAACAGCACAGCATTTTCAGGAGAGGCCAGAGTGCCGGGCTGCTCCACACTGGCAGCCAGTCCGTGCGCGAAAACGCCGCGCGTCCAGATAATGACAGAGGCGGCAGCCGTTGCTGTCATGATGGCGATCACGGGTTTTTCAGAAAAACGGCTGGCGCGCGCCCCGGTCTCGAACACAAGACCAAAACCAGCAAGCAGCGTGACGAGGGTTACGGGCTCGGCAAAACCATCCAGAATCGGCAGAATATCGGTCTGAGCGCCGGAGAGCAGCTGGTGCGTCATCACGGCAGCCAGGACTGGCACCGTCAGGAGCAGCACGGCAGAGGCCAGCATTTCACCCCAGACAAACGGAGAAAACGGCAACTTCTGTTCTGTATCAGCACGGCTATCAAAAATGGTCGCCAGCACGGTCATGACGGCACAGAGCAGCCCAACGCACCAGAGCAGAATAGCCGGAGCCTGCGCCCCATTGACGACAGCCAGAACGCCGGACACGCCAACCAGCCCAAGGCCAGCACCGTTTAGTGCGGGCAAAACCATGCCTGCACGCCCCAAAGCGCGAGGAAGCCAGAGATTACTGAAGCCGCATACCAGCGCTGGGATTACAACAAACAGAAGCATGAGCGGTGCATGGATATGTTCCAGAACAGGCCAGACGCCCTGGTCAGGCATCAGGCCCGCCTGACGCAGCACAGAAGCTCCGCCACCAAGCAGCCCCGCCACCGCAGCGACAAGCAGATATCCTGCTCCCACACCTGTACCCGATGCAGCCTGCTTGTTCATGCTTTTCTTCCCGTTCCGGCTTTTTGCCCGGCAAAGGCCATTTTCCGTAACCTGTACCTTATTCAGACCCCATAGCGCCATGCGCTCTGCGGACTCTGTAAAAAAGGCATAATAACGGTTTTTCGACAGACCGACGACCCGTTAAGTCCCGCGCCGGCGTCTGCCCTGCCTTGTTCAGAAAGAGAGACAAAAGCGGCGGGAGCAGGGAATTTTACGTCCGGTCGAGTGTCACTAGGGTAAACAGACCCAGCGGGGGCACCGGCTGAATCCGTGCACGGGCCAGGTCATCCGGCGGCAGCAGGGATTCCATAGCAAAATCCGGATGCCAGCCCAGAGAGCGGGACGCCCGCGCCATGCCACGTTCTACCGCACCACGAACACCATTGGGTGCCAGAAAGTGGTTTACGAAGAGAATATGACCACCGGGGCGCACAACGCGCTTGAGTTCACACAGCAATTTGCGCGGATGCGGCACCACAGAAGCCACGAACATGGCCACAGCGATATCGAAAGAAGCATCAGCAAAGCTGGTCTCTTCTGCATCCATTTCCAGCAGACCTTCAACGTTGGTCAGATGCTCTCTCTGCACGCGTTCCCGCGCACGGGCGAGCATGTCACCAGACAGGTCAATACCAGTAATCTGCTTGTCCTGAGTGTAACAGGGCAAGGCAAGCCCCGTCCCCACGCCGACTTCCAGCACCCTGGTGCCCGAAAGCGCGTTGACAGCTTCAACCGCACGCCTGCGGCCAACGCCTGAAATACCGCCAAAGACAGTATCATAGCAGGCGGCCCACCGACGGTAAGCAACTTTTACAGCCTCTGCATCCAGCGCCGAGCGTGAAGGAGGAGGCACCGGATCTTCACCCTGACCGGGCGGGCATTCGTGGAGAACGTCACTCATGTTCTCTCTCTGCCCGCTTGCTGTAATTTCTTCAAGAGCCACAACGCATCTTCCCTGTATTAAATAACGCCCGCCATAAAAGCGCCCTTGTCTTCGGCCCCATTGTGCCCTTACCTTCCGCTCCGAAAGAACGGGTTGAAAAGAAAAACTGCCATGCTGAATCTGGTTATTGCCATCCTTTCGCTAATCATCTGGTCGTCCGTCGTGATTTACTACTTTCGCACGCCCCTGATGCGCTGGTTTGACAATCGTTTTGGGAAAGACCCCGTTCTTCCCGATCTCGACAGTGAGGAAGAGCAGTCAGCATCTGCGGCGTCCGCGCCCCCTCCGACCGATAAAGCGTCCTGAAATCAGGACGCCTTCCCCGCCAGCTTTGCTTCAATACAGTCCCAGATCAGCCCTGCTGCGTTAATCCCGTCAAAGCGTTCCAGTTCCTGAAGCCCCGTCGGGGATGTTACGTTGATTTCCGTCAGGTAATCCCCGATCACATCAATCCCGACAAAAATCAGGCCATGTTCTTTCAGGAACGGCCCGATCGCAGCACAGATTTCCTCGTCCCGCGCGGTCAGCCCGACTTTGCGGGCCACACCACCCACATGCATGTTCGAGCGATGATCTTCACCGGACGGCACCCGATTGATCGCCCCCACCGGCTTGCCATCCACCAGAATAATGCGCTTGTCGCCGGACTTCACGGCTGGCTCATAGCGCTGGATCATCAGCGGCTCGCGGGAGCGGGCAAAGTGCATTTCCAGCAGCGCGTTCAGATTCTGGTCATCCTCCCGAATACGGAAGATGCCGCTGCCACCGTTCCCGAAGAGCGGCTTGACGATAATATCGCGCCACTGACGACGGAACGCGCGGATTTCTTCCACATCCCATGTCACCAACGTTGGCGGCATCAGGCCGGGGAAGTGAGTAACCAGAAGCTTTTCCGGGGAATCCCGCACCCAACGCGGGTCATTCACCACCAGCGCCTTGCCCGGACCAATGCCATGCACATGGTCCAGCAGATGCGTTGCCGTAATATAGGCCATGTCGAAAGGCGGGTCCTGACGCATCAGCACCACGTCCATCTCCCCCAGCGAGCGCCGGGTCACCGGGCCAAAGCTGGCATGCCGCCCCTGTTCGCGCTGCACGGTCACGGGGCGAACTGCGGCACTCACGCGCGCTCTGACCGCCCCACCGGGTTCGGTCACGCCTTCACCCAGCGCCATGGAGCCGACTTCATACACAAACAGCGCATGCCCCCGAGCCTGCGCTTCCAGCATCATGGCGAATGTGGAATCACCATCAATATTGATGTGCTCCAGAGGATCCATCTGGACGGCCACATTCAGTGGAGATGACATACGCCCCCGCTTTCCTTTTTCATTACTCTTATACCACCGTAATCCTGTTCCGGCCCTCTGTCCAAACGGACGAAGGATTCATCAGGACTGAACGCTCTCTTTTGAGACCTTTTTTCAAGGCAGCATGACGGCATTCAGACTATGCCCTGCGGCATCACACCGCATCCGCACATGAAAAACTGAATACGTATCAGCTACAGCCCCTTGCCGCTGACGCACCTCCGGCTCCTCCTCACCCAGCACGATAAAGTGAGCCGCATCCGGCTGATCATGGCGTCTGTGGCTGCGAATCAGATACCCTTCCCCGCATGCGGCACGCGGCAAATCAAACAGTATCCAGCGTGGCTCAACCGCCATCACCTTCCGGTCTTTGGGGGCGTAAAACGACAGTTCAGCCGCCAGACCATATTCATCTGCAATCAACACGGCAGAGGCAGGCGTGCGAGCAGCAATGGTCTGCGCAAAACTCTGCCAGCCGCCCATCATCCGCAACGTCATGTCAAAATGCGGGGAAAGTCTCACAGGCGAGAAAACAGCCTGCACCACAATCACGCCGACCAATGCCATGCCCAGCAGGCTGGACGCCTTCCATCCGCGCCAGACGGGCAGGACTGCCGCAACAGCAAGAGCCGGATACAACACCACGGGCCAGTTAGCCTGCACGCGTGCGCCAAACGCATGCTGCACAAACACGGCGGCTGGCAGCAGGATCATCAACAGCAAAAGGCGGGAAAAGCTGTCTTTCTGCCGCCACAGCAGCCAGAAACCACCTAGAAAAAACACGAAGACACCCGGCGAGGCCAGCCCGACCTGACCGCCCAGTAATTCGCCAAAATAGGTGAATATTTTTGCCGGATGCCAGTCGCCCGTCCGGCCACCCTGCTTGAGAAAGCTCACCCAGCCATGCGTCGCATTCCACCAGATCACCGGCCCGGCACACAGCACTGCAACAGTACCGCCAGCCCACAGCCAGAGCGTTTTCAACCAGCTGCGCCCGGCGCGTGTCAGGAAGAGCCAGACCACAACCCCGAAAACAGGCAAGACAGCAGTATATTTACTTTCAAACCCTAGTCCGGCCGCCAGCCCGACCAGAAGCCAGCCAGCCCCCTGCCCGGCCAGACAGACACGCCCGAGGCTCCAGACAAGCAACGCCATAAAAAACAGGAGCGGCGTATCGGGCGTCATGATCAGTGTGCCGACACCCAGCGCCACTGTTCCGTTCAGCAGCAGGCCGGTTCGCACCATCCCCGCATCAGGCATCAAGGACATGCCAGACTGCGCCGTCGCTTCCCGTGCCCGCAGCCAGTCACGTGCGGTCAGAGCAAGAAAAACCGTACCAGCCAGTGCGGAAATCGGCCCCATGGCCCGCACACCCAAAGCGTTATCGCCAAAAAGCGCCATCCCGGCCCGGATCCAGACGGCCACCAGTGGCGGATGGTCCAGATATCCAGCGGCAGGCGCTAAAGCCCAAATACGATAATAGGCTTCATCAGGCGTAAGGGGCACCCATGCTGCCATAAGCAGACGGAAGAGCGTCAGCACTACAAGCGCGACGCCCCACCTCCAGAGTCCGGCGCGTGGCGCGCGAAAGGTCACGGCCGCCAGATAATAGTGGCGGACATGGCGTAGTTCCACACAACCGCAATCAGAGCGCCGGCTACACTGGCCTCATTAAACTCGCGGTTCTGATTATAAACCATGTCTGCCACCCCGACGTTGGCCAGTGCGCCAACAGAGCAAACCAGCATGAACAGCAGCAGCCCCCAGAGACAGCGCACGCCACGCAGGCGCCTGTCACGATAGGTGAAATTATTATCCAGCTGGAAATTGACGATCATGGCGACAACCGTGCCAATCCCCTGCGCCATGGAAAAATCGGCCCCGAGCGCCTTAACTGCCTGCATGACCAGCAGATTGGTGCCAATCCCGATCAGCCCGACAAGCGCAAACGCCACAAAACGCAGGGGCAACCAGCCACGACAAACTTTGTCCAGCAGCAAGGCGACAAACTGGAGCATAACCACCGCGTCCAGCTTGCTTTCACCGGCCAGCCGCTCCCGGAACCCACATGCAATTTCCTGCACACGCAAAGGCTGAGGAGATGACAGCAACAGATCGACCAGAATTTTAAAACCCGTGCCAGACAGATGCGGTGCAATCCTCGCAAACGTGTCCTGCCGCAGGGCAAAAAACCCGCTCATCGGGTCACCCAGTCTAACGGGCAGGATCAGCTGCGCGAGCTTAATGCCGCCATCAGACAAGGCATGCCGCCAGGCATTGGCCAGACCGGAATTATCGCCGCCTTCAACATGACGGCTCCCCACAGCAACATCACACGCACCACTCTGCACGGCATCCACCAGTGCGCCGAGGCGGCTTTCATCATGCTGCATGTCGCCATCCATGACGGCGACAACCTGTGCGGAAGAAGACAAAGCGCCCTCGATTACCGCAGAGGACAATCCGCGACGACCGATGCGGCACAGACCGCGCACGCGGGAATCCCTCTGCGCAATGGCGCGAACCGCAGCGGTTGTGCCATCCGGGGAATTGTCATCCACAAAAATGACTTCCCAGCGCCGCCCTGCCAGCGCGCGCTCCAGCGCAGCGACCAGCGGGCCGACATTCCCGACCTCATTATAGCAGGGAACAATAACGCTGATCTCGGGGCCAGCCTGCACGTCTGCGGTAATCACCGCCGCCTCAGTCACGCGACACCGCCCTCGCTAAGCGGAAAAATCGGCACACCGGTACGGTCCAGACTTGTGCGGATTGTCTGCAACGTCTGCACACGGATCACATGAGGACCCTCCGTCAGACGGCGGGTCAGAGAATTTTCATGCGCTGCATCACGGGCGATCAGACGAACAAGGAAGTCTCCTCCCCCGCGAATCATGTGGCACTCGCGCACTTCCGGCCAGCGGGCCAGTTCTTCCTCAAATTCGGACAGAACAGCTTCTTTCTGACTATCCAGCCCGATCAGCGCAAAAAAGGTGATCGGCCAGCCCAGCGCCCCGGCATCCGGGTCTGCATGATAGCCATGGATCACGCCCAGCTCTTCCAGCCGCCGCACGCGCCGCAGGCAGGGCGGGGCAGAAATTCCAACGCGGCGGGCCAGCTCGACGTTGGTCATGCGCCCGTCTTCCTGAAGTTCCGCCACAATACGAAGGTCAACAGCGTCCAGTTCCGTCACCTTGCCTGATCCATTTCTCGCCGTAGCCTTTTTCAAAACAATCTGCGGTGTATATGCCACGCACACGCATACGCCGCAAACGGGTTCCGCTCTTGCTCTCCATGCATCCACCCGCCATATCGCAAGGCAAGAGAGTGCGTCTCAACGCATCATGGCTCCCAGCACGCAAAGGTCTGCCTTCCTCATGAGTGAAACCATCACCACCGATCTGCTTGTTATTGGCGCGGGCCCCGCGGGCTATACCGCCGCCATTTATGCCGCACGCGCCAATCTGGCCCCCGTGCTGGTAGCGGGTCTGCAGCCCGGCGGTCAGTTGACCATCACCACTGATGTCGAAAACTATCCCGGCTTTGCCGAAGCCGTCCAGGGCCCCTGGCTGATGGAACAGATGGCGGCACAGGCCCAGAATGTCGGCACGCGGATTGAATACGACATCATCACCTCCGTGAATTTCAAATCCGGCTCCCCCTTCCGCCTGATGGGTGATTCCGGCACGGAATATGTCGCAAAGTCCGTCATCATCGCCACCGGCGCTCAGGCCAAATGGCTCGGCCTGCCCAGCGAGAAAACCTTGCAGGGTGCCGGTGTTTCCGCCTGCGCGACGTGCGATGGCTTCTTTTATCGCGGTAAGAACGTGGTTGTGGTGGGCGGCGGCAATACTGCTGTGGAAGAAGCTCTGTATCTGACACATCACGCAGCCCACGTCACACTGGTGCATCGGCGTGACACGTTGCGCGCTGAGAAAATCCTGCAGGATCGTTTTTTCAAGAACCCGAAAACCTCCATCCTGTGGAACACGACAGTAGAAGACATTCTTGCCACCGGCACACCGCCGACGGTCAGTGCCATTCGTGTGCGCAACACGCTGGACAACACAACGCAGGACCTGCCGGCGGATGGCATCTTCATCGCCATTGGCCACGCGCCCACCACTGAAATTTTCAAGGGGCAGGTCACGCTGGATGCAGAGGGCTATATTGAGACAACCCCCGGCACCACCCGTACCTCCGTCCCCGGTGTGTTTGCCGCCGGTGATGTGCAGGACAAGATTTACCGTCAGGCCGTGACCGCTGCCGGCACAGGCTGCATGGCCGCTCTGGATGCTGAACGCTATCTGGCTGAACTGGGGGCTGAATAACAGGTCATCCCTTGACCCATCCCGGCAATTACTGCACGTAATGAAACTCGAAGCATGATAATTATGCTCTGATAACTTCATTCAATTTGCAGGAGGCGTGCGTGGACTGGGACAAACTCCGGGTATTCCATGCTGTGGCGGAAGCCGGTTCCTTTACCCACGCGGGAGATGTGCTTAACCTAAGCCAATCTGCTGTTTCACGGCAGATTTCCGCGCTGGAGGACGTCCTTCAGGTTCCTCTTTTTCATCGCCACGCCCGAGGACTGATCCTCACTGAACAGGGCGAGACGCTGCACAAGACGGTGCGCGAGGTCTTTTCAAAACTTGAAATGACCCAGACGCTTTTGACCGAAAGTAAGGAAAAAGCTGCAGGACGTCTGCGGGTTACGACAACCACAGGCTTTGGCAACTGCTGGCTTATGCCGCGGCTGCACAAGTTTATGGCTGCCAATCCAGACATTGATATCTGTCTTATTCTGGAAGACAGCGACCTTGATCTGGGGATGAGAGAAGCTGACGTTGCCGTGCGTATGCATGCGCCCCGGCAGCCTGACCTTATCCAGCGGCATCTGGCAGACTTCCATCTGCCGATTTTTGCGGCTCCGCTCTACATCGAAAAATACGGGATGCCGCGAAGCATTGAGGAAATCTCATCGCATCAGCTCGTGTTATTCGGAGAGCATCATCCGCCGGTTGCCCACATCAACTGGCTGGCTGAAAGCACACGGCACGGCACAACCAGACAGAATGCCCGTCTGGAAGTGAACAGCATGGCCGCCATGGCATCCGCCATTGCCGCCGGGCTGGGCATCGGGTCCATTCCGACCTATGCGGCCGCGCAGTTCCCTGATCTTATTCAGATTCTGCCTGACCTGACGACCCCGACAGTCGATGCCTATTTTGTCTATCCGGAAGAGCTGCGCAGCTCCAAACGCGTTGCTGTTTTCCGGGATTTCCTGATGAGCGAGCTCGGCATTCGCTGAACTCAGGCTTTTCAGACTCGGTTGCCTGCCGGCACGTGAGAACGAGTCGGGCGGATGACATAAAAAAAGCTCCCCTTTCCGGGAGCTTTTTTTATGCCTTTACTCAGTCTTTATTTATCAATTTCTATTATAACTGTCTTCCAGTCTTATAATGTCGTCTTCCCCCAGATAGGCCCCCGACTGAACTTCAATCAGCGTTAACGGAATTTTTCCGGGGTTTTCCAACCGGTGCACACAGCCCTGCGGCAGATAGACGCTCTCATTTTCACGCACCAGCAACTCCTCGTCGCCCTTCGTAACCAGCGCCACGCCTTCGACAACAACCCAATGCTCTGCACGATGAAAATGCTTCTGGAGAGACAGCTTGCCGCCCGGATTGACCACAATCCGTTTTACCTGAAACCGCTCATTGCGGATCAGGCCTTCATAGAACCCCCACGGACGATAATTCCTCTGGTGCGCCGAGGCCTCTGAGCGCCCGTCTTTCTTGAGGCGGTCCACCACTTTCTTAACGTCCTGCGCGCGATCTTTATGGGTCACCAGCACCGCATCACTGGTCACCACAACAACCACATCATCCAGCCCGGTCACAGCCGTCAGCGGCCCCTCGGACCGCACGTAACAACCATGCGCATCTTCCGCTAAAACATCGCCCAGCAGCACGTTACCTTCCGCCGTCTTCGGACTGATATCCCACAGCGCGTCCCAGCTCCCGACATCCGACCACCCGAGATCTGCGGGGATCACGGCTGAAACCTGTGTATGCTCAGCTACGGCGTAATCGATGGAAATATCCGGGGCCTGCGCAAATGCTTCTTTATCGAGCCGGATAAAATCAAGATCCGTCTTACGTTTTTCAAAAGCATCCTGGACGCATTGCAAAACCTCCGGTGCGTAACGGCGCATTTCATCCAGCAACACATCCGCCCGAAAGACAAACATGCCGGAATTCCAGAAGTAGTTACCGTCTTTTACGAAGTCTTCCGCAACGGCCTGCACAGGCTTTTCCCGGAAAGAACGGATTGTAAAAGCCCCATCCACACCCGGCAGCGGGTCGCCTTTTTCAATATAGCCATATCCGGTTTCCGGGCGGGTCGGGGTCATCCCGAATGTCACCACCCGTCCCTGCTCCGCTGCCTGCACGGCTTTTTCCATCGCCTGCGTCAACGCGTCCGACTTTTTGATGTCAGCATCTGCCGCCATCATCCACAACACAGCGTCCGGATGTGTCTGCGCCACCAGCAGGGCCGCCGCCGTGATAGCCGGCGCGGAATTCCGCCCAACCGGCTCCAGCATAATGCGGGGGTCTGCCACCGAGACTTCCCGCAATTGCTCGGCAATCAAAAAACGGTGCTCTTCGTTACAAACAATAACAGGCGGCGCAAAACCCGCGACCTTCCCGCGCAGCACGGTTTCCTGAAGCATGCTGCGCTCACTCACGAGCGACCAGAGCTGTTTAGGGAAACTGGCACGAGACATGGGCCATAGCCGACTCCCCGTTCCACCAGACAGCACAACCGGCACGATCATTTTGAACAGTCCTTATTCCGGGATCTTACAAATATTAAAGAGTTATAGCAGCCAATCGGTGCCTATTAAGAGGACTGTCTGCACGCAGCACAGTCGTTTTGGATAGTAGGCCAAACCGTAAAGTCAATTATGCCATTTGCAAATACCAGTGTCTCAAAAACAAACTCCGGCGATTACCCACCGTGGCTGCGCAGACAGAGCGAACAAGACAAATCATCCTTAAAATAGATTACCAAATGTTTATTTTACTTGCATACATCTCCTCTTTCACTCTCTCCCAGAGATGTTTTTCCTGACACATTCAATTTTATTCAATCACATTGCTATATTCTGTATTCACAAACAAGAACTGGAATAGTATGGGTGACTCATTCAGCCCAACAAATAAACGGAATTATCATGACAGAGAACCAGAGCTATCCCAACATTCTTGATCTGGCGGCAGAAATCGTTTCGGCACACGTTTCCAACAACCAGACCGATCCTGCTCTGATCCCCACCCTGATCCGTGATGTGTATCAGGCTCTGAAAACGGCTGATCAGCCGCAGAACGAACCGGAAAAGCTGCAGCCCGCCGTTCCGGTCAAACGCTCTGTGTTCCCTGACTACATCGTCTGCCTGGAAGACGGTAAGAAACTGAAAATGCTCAAGCGCCACCTGCAGAGCGCCTATGGCATTACGCCGGAACAGTATCGTGAGCGTTGGGGCCTGCCGGCTGACTACCCCATGGTTGCTCCGAACTATGCAGAACGCCGCTCCACTCTGGCGCGTGAGATTGGTCTGGGCCGCAAAATCCATGCAACGCCGGAAGGTGAAGACGCTGGCGCACGTGGCCGCCGCGGCAAAAAAACGACAGCCTGATCTTTCAAAGTCTGACAGTATTCCTCTGGTTCGTGCTGTCAGACCATTTATGTATTGACGGATCACTCCGGCTTAGTGAATTTTGAAGTGCGCACCGGCCTTATGGCGGGTAGCGCACTTTTTTATTTGGCGTCCCTTTTTGTCACGCAGATCCGCTGGCCCCCTGATTGTCCGGCAGGTTGATATTCCAGAATTTGGAAGGTGGACCATGACCAAGTCTGAGCTTATTGCCGCACTCATGCAGAAACATCCGCATCTGCAGCTCAAGGACATCAATCTGATCGTCAATACTGTCTTCGACTCTATTTCCAGCAGTCTGGCAGACAATAATCGCGTAGAGCTACGGGGCTTCGGGGCTTTTTCCATCAAGGAACGAGACCCGCGCATTGGTCGCAATCCGAAAACAGGCGAGCAGGTTCAGGTCTCTAAAAAATACATCCCGTTCTTTAAAACAGGGAAAGACCTGCACGCCCGCATCAATAAAGCGCGTAAAGCCTGATATCCCTATCAGGCGCATTTTAGCGCCTGTCCTGATCTAAGGCATCAGGTCAGACTATCCATAAATGCGTTCACGCGCCGCAGATCTTCTACAAAACGGGCATACTCCCGTTGCTTGTCGGCCTCACTGGGCAGGCGGAGCAAATAGGAAGGGTGAACTGTCACCAGTCCCTGGCTCCCTTCTCCAAACGGAAAAATGCGAGATCGCTCACGAGAAATCGTGACCGGGCGATGCAGCAGACTCTGCGCGGCCGTCACCCCCATCATGACAATCAAGGCAGGCTGAATCAGCCGTCGTTCTGCATCCAGCCACATCTGGCAGGCCTGCACAGACTCCTGCTCCGGCTTTTGATGCAAGCGGCGACCATTCCGCCAGGTAAAGCGGAAATGTTTAACCGCATTGGTCACGTAGACCGTGTTGCGGCTCAGCCCGGCCTCTTCAAGCGCCCGCTCCAGCACCTGACCAGCTGGCCCCACAAACGGACGCCCAGCCTGATCCTCCTGATCCCCCGGCTGCTCACCCACCAGCATCACACGTGCGGTAGGAGACCCTTCCCCAAATACTGTGCGAGAGGCCGGACGCCAGAGCGCGCAGGACCGGCAATCCATCGCCTCTGTGGCCAGAGCATCCAGCGATGTTGTGGTTTCGACTTCCGCACTGTCCGGCACCAGAACTGTACGGGGCCAGTCCTGCCACATCCCTTGCCCAGCCTGCTGCCAGCCTCCCTGAGGCTCAACTGTAGAGTCTGCACCGCCCGCGCCAAACCACAGGACTCTGCCATCCCACTTCATGCTCCGGTAGGCAGTGCGGATTTCCCATGGCCGTGCATAGCGCGCCATACAATAAGCCGCGTTGCCTTCCACCACATAAGCGGTTGGCGTGGCTGACCAGACGGTCTGGGTGGAGTCTGCAAAAACACGAGCAAATTCGAGCCGGAACTGCTCCGTTTCGGCTTTAACGGCCTCCACAAGCGCCACCACCCTGCTTACATCCGGATCATCAGGTGCCGTCGTCAGATCCAGATGATCCTGCACGACGCGAAAAACCAGACGATAGAGCGCATCAAACCGCTCGGGCGACGACGCCTGAAGCCCCAGAAGAATCCACTCCACGAGCCGACGCGGCAGGTGAAGCACAGCATTAGGATCGGTTTGCTCGGCGGAGGCGACCTGAAAAACCTGCTGAGCCTCCTCAGCCGACTGCGCCACCCGCCAGGACAAGGCCTCAGGCGGCGTGCCTGCCAAAGCATAGTGCCGCGCAGCCTGTCGCCATGTTTTCAGATCAACCTGATGCGCCAGAACAATTTCTGTCACGGTTTTCCCCTCTTCCCTTTAGCGACAAAGCGCGATGCTTAAGGCTCGTCCTCAGAACGCAGAGGTGCCTGCCTCAACACCTCACGCACGACGTTTGCGCAAACGCTGCTGAAAGCGCGCCAGAATATCTGCAGCATTCATAATGCCGAACACGTGCAGCAGCGCACCATACAGAACGGCCCCAAGACCAACCATGCTGCCAAGCCACAGAATCCGGACACTCAACCCGGACGGGAACGCCAGAAGAGCCTGCGCCCCGAGCAACAGCCCTCCCATAAGAAGCGCCGCACAGGCCGTCTTGAACATTCTGAACTGCTCGATCCCGGAAACCTGCAACGCCTTACGCCGCATAAGCAGGATCGCCAGACACGCCACATTGGCGCAGGCGGCCAGACTACTGGCCAGCGGCGGCCCCATATGGGCCAGCGGCTTCATGAACAGCAGGTTCAGCAGAAAGTTCAGAACCAGAATGCCAATCCCGACATAAACGGGCGTGCGTGTGTCCCCACGAGCAAAGAAGGCCGGGGAGAAGACTTTCACCAGCACAAAAGCCGGAAGCCCGATGGCGTAGGCGCGCAGAGCCTGAGCAGACAGAAACGCGTCATGCTCGGTAAAGGAGCCATGCCCGAACAGAACAATCATGATCGGGCCAGCCAGCGCCAGCAACCCGGCCACAGCGGGAAGCGTGAGGATCAGCACGTAACTCATGGCGCGATTCTGGGCGGAATGGGCTGCATCATGCTCACCGGCAGCCAGATGGCGCGTCAGCACCGGCAGCAAGGTCGTCCCGGCCGCAGCGCCCAGAACACCGAGCGGCAGCTGATTGATACGATCCGCAAAATACATCAGCGAGACACTGCCTGAAGGCAGCAGGGTTCCGATGATCGTATCAACGGTAAGGTTGATCTGCCCCACGCCACTCCCCACCAGCCCCGGCACCATGCGGCGGACCAGCAGACGGATGCGAGGTGTTAAAGCAGGCCAGAGCGGCATCAGCCCAAACTGCGCCCGATGCGCCGCCCAAAGCAGCAAGCCAAGCTGTGCCACGCCGGAGGCTGTCACACCCCACGCCGCCGCATACGCCACATTCGGCAAAAACGGCGAGGCGAACAGGATGGCGGCAATCCCCACCACGTTGAATGCCAGATAGGCGGCTGCGGCCATACCAAAGCGATGCAACCCGTTGAGAACGCCCGCCACCAAAGCTGCTGCACAGATCAACACCAGATACGGAAACGTAATGCGGCTGAGGCTGACACCCAGCGCATAGCGTTCGCCCGTCTGCAAAAATCCGGGGGCAATCAGCCGCACCACCTGCGGCATGAAGATTTCCCCCAGCACGCACAGGAACAGCAGCCAGAGCAGCATGACGCCCAGCGCCCGCCGCGCAAATGTCCGGGCTTCTTCTTCCCCTTCCTTAGTCAGGACAGAAGAAAACAGCGGGACAAAGGCTGCGTTGAATGCTCCCTCGCCAAACAGCCGCCGAAACATGTTCGGCAACCGGAACGCCACCTGATAGGCATCCTGCAAAGCACCTGCGCCCATGAAGGCCGCCAGAAGCTGATCCCGCACCAGACCAAGGATACGGCTGAGCATGGTCCAGCCGCCAACAGTAAGAAAATTTTTGAGCATGACAGACTGCTTATACGGGCAGCCTTCCCTTTAGAGATAGGGGGATAAGCTTTCAAAGCTCAAATAAAAGCCGCCCCTGTGCAGAGCCCCACCTCCTCTATATTTTGCTCGACCGAAAGCGTGGGAACGCGCAAACTTGTCAATAATGATATTTTTTACTGGGTAAGAGGAGAGACGCCCCATATGCCAGACACCACAAGCCAGCCCACAGGTTCCGGGCATCCACGCTGTATTCTGGTCAAACCGAGCCAGCGCTCCAGAAAAGGGCAGGAAACAGCGCGTAACGTTCTGGCATTTTTTATCTTCGCCGTTGCTCTTTACACGATCCATGGATTTTTGCCGGCGCTGGTATGGGGCGGGGTGTTCGCCATTGCCACATGGCCGCTCTATACGCGCGCTCAGGCAGCCTGGCCTAAAGCCGCCAATGGGACCATTTTACCGCTTCTCTTTACGGCAGCCATGGCGCTGATTTTTGTCATTCCGCTAATGCTCATCACGCTGGAAGCCGTCGGCGAAGCCCAGAGTGCGCTCAGCTGGCTGGAACATGCCCGGCAAAACGGTGTGCCAGTGCCTGACGCCCTTGGCCGCCTGCCTTTTGGCAGCCAGACCCTTACGCACTGGTGGCAGGCTCACCTCTCCAACCCGGAAGACGTTTCCAACCTGACGGGGGCGCTGGACAGCAAGGGCATGGCGATTACCAAGGCTCTTGGGTCGCAGATTGCGCATCGTGGCACGCTGTTCTGCTTCTCCATCATCACCCTGTTTTTTCTTTATAAAGACGGCACCTCTGTCATTCGCCAGTGTCGCATTGCCTCCCGGCGCGCCTTTGGCAAACGCGGAGAAACCATTGCCCGCCAGATTGTCGCCTCTGTCCACGGCACAGTGCTGGGTCTGGTGCTGGTTGGCATTGGGGAAGGGCTGCTGATGGGCATTGTCTATACCATTGCTGGGGCACCGCACCCTGCCCTGTTCGGTGTCATCACGGCCGTCGCCGCTATGATCCCCTTCTGCGCCATGATTGCCGTGGGCCTTGTGTCATTACTGATCCTGATGAAGGGCGCATCCCTCGCTGGCATCGTGACGTTCTGCATCGGCGCTGTGGTGATTTTTGTGGCTGACCACTTTATCCGCCCGGTTCTTATTGGCGGCAGCACGCAGCTCCCCTTCCTGTGGGTTCTGCTGGGTATTCTGGGTGGTGCGGAAACATGGGGCCTGCTGGGCCTGTTTGTTGGCCCTGCGGCCATGGCGGCCCTCAATCTGCTGTGGCGCCGCTGGACTGCGGGCAACAACGCTGTAGAAGCCTGAACAGCAAAAAGGGTGTTCAAGTTCTGAACACCCACTCAACCGCTCTGAAATTTTTCAGAAAACCAAATAAACAAATATCGGGCAGGCGGGATTCGAACCCACGACCCCCAGTCCCCCAGACTGATGCGCTACCAGACTGCGCTACTGCCCGTCCATTTGGTGAAAGGGTGTTTAGCAGGCCCCTTCACAACGCACAAGCCACCTTACGGATTTTTTCATGCCGTGAGGCGATTACGGAATGCTTCCAGCTCCACCAGAATATCAGCCAGATCGTTTTTCAACTGCCCATTCTGCTTTTCCAGCCGACGCATCAATTCACCAGACACAGCGTCCGCCGCCGGTGTTGAAGATGCAGGCGCAGGTGCAGGTGCAGGTGCAGCCTCGGGAACATTTTCAGGCTGAACAGCAATCTCCTGAGGCTGCTCCTCCGCGTTTTGCGGCTCCTGAAGGTCTGAGGTCTGCGTAACAGCCGGACTCTCAGCCGGCTCTTCATGCTCTTCCGAATTCGTAGCTAAAACTGGCTCAGCGACGGGAGGAGTGCCTGCGTCCGAAGCCACAGACTCCGTTGATCCCTGCGTCTCTTCAGACAAAGCGGCCGTCGGTTCTGGAACAGCTTCTGTTACTGCAGGACTCTGCTGAACCGCTTCGGCGTCCCCTTCACGCAGGAGACGCTGCACACCTTTTACGGTGTAGCCTTTGGCATACAGAAGATCAGAAATATGGCGGAGCAGTTCGACATCTGCCGGACGATAATACCGGCGACCGCCGCCTCTTTTCAGCGGGCGAACCTGCTCGAAACGCGTTTCCCAGAATCGCAGCACATGCTGAGGCACATGCAACTCATCAGCCACTTCACTGATGGTGCGAAACGCAAGCGGCCCTTTTTCTGTACGGGCCAGCGCACCAGTTTCCTCGTCCGGCAGGCCGAAAGGATCTGTGATGGAAGAAGGATGGTCGGTGTCACTCATCGTCATACGCCTCGCCACCCTCAAGCGGCTCGTGATTAATGGCTGCACGCAGCAGCTGACTCGGGCGGAAAACCAGCACGGAACGCGGGAGAATCGGGACTTCCTCACCCGTTTTCGGGTTACGTCCGCAGCGCTGGCCTTTTTGCCTTACGGAAAAAGTCCCAAAACCACTGATCTTGACGCTTTCACCGCGTTCAAGCGCAAGCATGACTGTTTCCAGAATATCTTCCAGAAGCACAGCCGATTCTTTACGGGACAGCCCAACCTGCTGATAAATCTGCTCGACCAGAGAGGCACGCGTGACAGTTTCCATACTGATGAAAGTAACACGTTGGGCGACCTCGTCAATTCTCTCGTAAGGTCGCCCGTCGTGATGCCATCAGAATTTTGGAAATGCCGTTAGAAACGGGCGAGCGCGGAGCCCCAGGTCAGGCCGCCGCCCAGTGCTTCCATCAGCACCAGATCACCTTTCTGGATACGGCCATCCCGCACAGCTTCATCCAGCGCCAGCGGAATCGAGGCCGCTGAGGTATTGGCGTGTCGATCCACCGTTATCACCACCTGCTCGGCAGGCAGGTTCAGCTTTTTGGCCACGCCTTCAATAATGCGGATATTCGCCTGATGCGGCACCAGCCAGGCGACGTCTGAATATTCCAGACCTTCAGCCTTCAGGGCCTCATCTACGGAAGAGGACAGCTTGGCGACGGCATGCCGGAACACATCGCGCCCGCTCATTTTCAGGAAACCGCTTTTATCGCGGCGCCCTACAGCGCCATCAACATAGAGCAGATCACCCGCTGTGCCATCGGAATGCAGGTGGGTAGACAGCAGCCCCTGTTCGCCCGGTGCATCTGAGCCGGAAAGTACAACCGCCCCTGCCCCATCCCCAAACAGCACGCAGGTACCACGGTCAGACCAGTCGACAATACGGGAATAGACTTCACTACCAATGACCAGAATATTCCGCGCCTGCCCGGCCCGAATAAAAGCATCTGCTGTGGAGAGGCCATAAATAAACCCGGAGCACGCCGCAGCCAGATCGAATCCAAAACCCTGCTTCATCCCCAGTTCAGCCTGAATCCGCACAGCAGTCGCCGGGAAAGCCTGATCGGGGGTGGATGTCGCAACAATCACGGCATCAATGTCATCCGCACTCAGGCCCGCATAGTCCAGCGCCTTGCGCGCTGCGGCGGCTCCCATGCTGGTCGCCGTATCATGCTCACCTGCGATGTGACGCTGGGTGATGCCGGTACGGGTTTTTATCCATTCATCGGAGGTTTCAAGCCGGGCTGCCAGTTCATCGTTAGACACGACCCGATCCGGCAGGAACCCGCCAAACCCTACCAGAAGCGAACGTCTCGCCATTACCGTTCTTTCATTATCAAACACCGGCATTCAGGACTGCCTGACGGCCAGTGCCCCGAACCTTGTCTGATCAGGAAGCCGTCGCCTCAGGCTCACGCTCCAGCGAGGCCTGCTGACGGGAAAGAAGCGCCCCCATATGGGTCAGACGCTCACGAATACCATCATTAAATCCATGCGTGACCATATCCATGGCCACATCCACTGCCGCAGCAAATCCTTCGGCATCAGTCCCGCCGTGAGACTTCACCACTACGCCATTCAGGCCGACAAAAACCGCGCCGTTACGACGGCGAGGATCAAGCCATTCCTTCATGCGCTCAAGGCCGGGGCGAACGAGCAGATAGCCAATTTTGGAAATAATGCCGCGATTGAAGACCTGCCGCAGCAGAGAGGTGGCCATTTTCAGCACACCTTCACCCGTCTTGAGGGCCACGTTCCCGGTAAAGCCGTCCGTCACCACTACGTCGGTTGTACCCGCCGTAATGTCATGACCTTCGATAAACCCGTGGAACTGGTCCGCAAGCGGGCTTTCACGCAGGGCTTCATACGCAACCCGCAGCTTTTCATCACCCTTCAGCTCTTCCGAGCCGATGTTGAGAAGCCCGATACGCGGTGCGGGAAGCCCCAGCACTGCCTTGGCGAAGGCCTCGCCCATCACGGCAAATTCAACCAGATTGCGCCAGTCACACGCCACGTTGGCCCCAAGGTCCAGCATGACCACATCGCCCTTGATGGTGGGGCTGATGGCTGCCATGGCGGGCCGGGAAATACCGGGCATGGTTTTGACGACAATTTTGGCCAGAGCCAGCATGGCACCACTATTGCCAGCGGACACAACGCCCTTGGCGCGGCCACTTGCAACGGCATCCATCCCCAGACGCATGGAAGACCGACGCACGCGCAGGGCGGCGGTGGGCTTCATGTCCATGGGGACTGAGGCATCTGTGTGCCAGATGGTGCAGATTGCTTCCGCCTTGGGATGCTGCGCCAGAAGCGGGCGCAGACGGGCTTCGTCACCCGTCAGAAGCACACGCATCCCGGGATGGCGATCAGCTGCAATGGCAAGCCCGGCAACGACCACGTCGGGAGCTCCGTCCCCCCCCATTCCATCAACCGCAAGGCTGAAAACCTCACTCTGTTCAGTGGGGGAATTCTCGGAAATCTCTCTATCGCTCATGCCTGCTTCTCTGCCATGCCGCAGATGCCTTACTCCCGTACAACCACATTACCTCATGGCAATGTGAGCCGCCTGCCCTCAGGCGCGAACAGCGACTTTCAGTGCCTTACCAGCTGCAATCACTTCCCGACCATCGTAGTGGCCGCAGTGGCTGCAGATGTTGTGCGGGCGCTTCAGCTCACCACAGTTGGAGCATTCAGCATGAGCCTCCACACGCAGAGCCTGATGGCTGCGACGCATGCCACGACGTGAAGGCGAAGTTTTTCTTTTGGGTACAGCCATGGGACCGAGCCCCTCCAAACAGATCTAAAGACTACCGGCACCGTGGACAATCCACACCGCCGAAAGACAAAACAGGTTAATCACCAGATTGAGGGCGGCCTCTAGCAGAGAGCCGCCACTTTCGCAAGCAAGAGCGCAATAAAACCTACTGCCACACGTCAGCTATCTTTGCGACGCAACCGTGCGAGATCGGCAAACGGATTAACTTTTTTCTCCGCTGCGTCCTTCTCAGCCAGCTTTTCCGCCTCTTCCTCGCTTATCACAAGCCCTTCGGGCAGGCTGGCGTCCGGAGCATGTGGATAAGGCTCCAGATCCAGAGCAAACTGCTCAACAGCGGCTTCCCCAAGGTCTATCGATTCCCCTTCATAGGGAATCTCATCCACGGCTTCCAGATCCGGGGCCGCACTTTCCTCAAAATGTTCTGCGGGCACAAACTGCACCGCAAAAGAGCCTGCAAGCATATCCTCAAACGGCTCCAGCGTGCGAACACATGTCTGTTTAAAGCGCACGGCCAGAGCCCCGTGGGCGGACACAAGATCCCGCCGGCCCAGAGTGAGTGTATATTTGCAGCGAAACATGCTGATTTCAGGCAGACCAAGCCGTCTGGCAATCTGTCCGCACTCCGCAGGCGTTGCCTCGACCGTGAGATCCAGTCCGGACGCGCCGATTCGACGCACGGCAACGGGACGGGAAAATTCCGGCTTATGGGGCATGGAAACCTCCTGAAACTCTAGCTTCTTAAAAAACAGACAGGCTTCCCGCTGCGGATTTGCAGGAACGCCTTTTTGCAGCCCTAACATAAAGCGCCCCAAGCGCAATGATCAGCCTGAAAACCCACCCCCTACGCAATTCAGGAATTGACGCACAGAGCCCGTTGGGGCATCCGACAGAGTAGGTCTTCCTGCATGCCGCAGCCTGAAAGATCATACCTTCTTCAGAGTGACCGCACAGATTTGGGGACGCCTTACCGCCATGACACCGCACCGCAAGAAAAGTATGACGCGCTTCAGCACCGCCTGTGGTGCCCTTGCTGCTGTGTTTGTCATTTCCGGCTGTTCCGTGTTTGCCCCCACGCCCATTCCCCGTGGCTCGCTGATTGAAGCGGATGACTACAATCAGTTGACCCCGGGCACCAGCACGCGCGCTGATGCGGTGGATCTTCTGGGCTCCCCCACCACCAAGGGGGCCTTTGACGATAATACGTGGATCTACATTTCCATGACCACCTACATGAAGCCGCTGGATTTTCCGGGGATCGACAAGCAGCAGGTGGTTGTTCTGAAGTTTGACGGAGCCGGCATGCTGCAAAGCCTGCGCACCCTGAACCGTAAAGACAGCCGCTCCGTAGCCATGATCAGCAAGGTCACCCCCACACCGGGCACCAGCATCAACATCCTGCAGCAGATTCTGGGGAATGTGGGCCGCTACAACCCGATGCAGAACATGATGAACTCCAGCGGTGGCGGAACGGGCACCGGCATGATGGGCGGCAACAGCGGCCCGGGTCACTTCGGCGCAGGCAACTCGCTCTAAGCTCCCCCCTGCCCTCAGGGCAGGATCAGTTTGACGCGTAGCCCTCCGGCGGGCGAGGCATCCAGTTCCATGTCTCCCCCATGGGCCCGCACAATATCGCGCGAGATTGTCAGGCCCAGACCTGTCCCCCCACCGCGGCCACTCTCAAACGCCCGAAAAACGGATTCGCGCCGCTCAGGACGGATTCCCGGCCCGTCATCATCCACCAGAACACACACGCCTTCCTGCATAGCGTAAGCCGTTATGGCAATTGCACCGCCATGCCTGCGGGCATTGTCCAGCAGGTTCGTCAGGGCGCGCTTCATGGCATCAGGCCGCATGTGAACAGAGAGACCGGGCTGCACCGTGACAGACTCAACCCGTGCCCCGGCCCGGCGCGCAGCCGTCACGACGTCCTCAATAAAAGGCACCATCTCAACCTGTTCCGGCGTTTCGGCCCCCTCGCCGCGGGCAAACGCCAGATAGCTGCCGATCATGTGTTCCATCTCGACAACATCCCCGATCATGTCATCGACGTCTGGACTTAGCTCTTCCCCTTTAATCGTTCCGGTGCGCGGCATCATGGCCAGAGAAAGACGCAAGCGGGTCAGAGGCGTCCGCAGATCATGCGAGACACCGGCCAGAACGCCGGTACGTTGCGAGACAAAACGATAGATCCGGTCCTGCATGCGGTTAAACGCCACAGCAGCCTTCCGCACTTCCTGCGCACCCTCCGGCTTGATAGGCCCGATATCCCGCCCCAGCCCGAACTGCTCAGCAGCCCGCGCCAGACGGCGGATGGCCCGCACCTGATTGCGCATGAACAGGCTGGCCACCACAAAGAGCAGAATGGAGCTGCTAAGCGCCCAGCCCACAAAGAGCCAGATCTGCCCCATATCCAGCCGTTTACGCGGCGCATCCACATCCAGCACGCCATCAGGCAACTGAATGGCAATTTTCACGGTATGCGGATCGCTCTTCCAGTTCACAAAGAACGGATAATCAATGGCGCTATCCAGCGCATGCGCCAGATCATCATCCATCGGGCCGGTGATGTGATTAAATCCGAAGCGACGCAGGCGGGCACCAGGGTGCCATGTTTCCACCAGCTGCAAATGGTCCCGCGCCTGCGCGACGAACCAGTCCTTGTCGCTCCGCTTTTGCAAATGCTCCAGCGCATTGAGGGACAGAACAATATCCGCCGTCACACTGTCCGACAGGCGGCGGGACACAACCTTGAGGAAGTTCCCGTAAAACAGTTCCAGTGAGATGGCCTGCGTGACCAGCAGCGGGATCAGCACGATCAGCAGAGAGCGCCCCAGCAGAGAGCGAGGCAGCACCCGCCGCACAGATTTTTCCATACTGCGGGATTTCAACACCCCCGAGGGGAACAGCTTGAGGGGTCGTCTTTTCATGCCCGCAACACTAACGACGCTCCCTTACTGCACACCGGGCTTGAGCACATAGCCGCGCCCCCGGATGGTGTGCAGAAAACGCGGTTCACGCGGGTCCGGCTCAATCCTACGCCGCAGCCGTGTGACCTGCACATCCACCGCGCGCTCTCCAATTTCTGCCATATCCAGCGCGCGAGCAATCTCCTCGCGAGAGAAGACCTCATTCGGACGCCGCGCCAGCACGGAGAGAAGCGCGGCCTCACCGCCAGTCAGATGCACATTCCCCTCCGGGCCGGAGAGCAGCGCCCGCACGGGGTCAAACTCCTTCTCGCCCAGGCGAATAATTCGCAAATTGTCCGAGGCAGGCACCGGGGCCAGTCGCCGCAGATGCGCCTTAAGTCGCAGCAGCAGTTCCCGTGGCTCAAACGGCTTGCCCAGGTAATCATCCGCACCAGCTTCCAGACCGGAAATCCGATCGGCAGGTTCGCCCCGTGCCGTCAGCAGCACAATCGGCAGGTCCTGTCCGGCATCACGCAGGGCACGGGTGAGTTCCAGCCCGTTTTCCCCCGGCATGGTCACGTCCAGCACCATGGCGTCGGGCTGGATTCCCTGCAACGTCTGCCGGGCCTCCGCCGCGTTGGCCGCTACACTGATCCGAAACCCCTGCTCCGACAGATACCGTTGCAGCAGACGCCGCAGACGCGGGTCATCATCCACCACAATAACATGCGGTGCCATCCCTTCTTCCGGCACAATATCGCGGTGGCTAAGTTCCATTGCGTCCCTTTCTTCGTCCTGCGGCATCATCTGCCATCATGGCGCGACTGCTTTCGGAGAGCATCCCGTGCATCACGCGGCGGAATCCTTCCACGGCCGCGCCGCCTGCTTCCCGATAGGCTGCACTCAGGCGCTGGCGCACAACAGCAAACAGTCGGGCTTCCACAGCCTGCCCTTCTTTGCTGAGTCGCAACAGCCGTTGTCGCCGATCCCTCAGACTGGTCTCACTGTCCAGATAGCCGCGCTCCTGCAACTCGCCCAGCGTCCGCCCGAGGCTCTGCTTGGTCACACCCAGCGTATCCTGCAGACGGCTGACCGGAATACCCGGGCTGAAGGCCAGCACCTGCAACACCCGGTAATGCGCGCTCCCCAGTTTTTCTTCCGTCAGAATCGGTTCCAGCGCTGCGGCCATATCGCGCCCCGCCAGAAACATCATGGCCTGCGCCAGCCGGAGCTGCTCTTCCCGCAGGAACAGCAGGCCCGCCCCGGCTTCATCATGCGGGCGATATCCGGTTGTCATCAGCGCCTGCCCTTTTGCCGCATGGCGTGGCGCTCAAACTGTAGCCGGACGCGCGACCGGACGCCGGCCACTCAGCCGGGCTCGCAGCTTGCCCAGACGCAGCACCCCGGCCAGACGACGATCAATAAACGACGCCAAAGCGGCTTCATTCTGCCCGCGCGCCAGCCAGTAGAGCAGAGTCGTGCCGTAGACTGCGCCCAGCGTCAGACGTTTGGTGACGTAGGTCATGCCCGACGAGTCATCCTGCGCCGCCTGCCAGATCGCGTTGATGGTCCGCATCAGTGACCGCCGCAACGCGCCGCGCGCACAGGGCGTGGCCAGCGTTGCAAATCCGGTTCTGGCCCCGGCCCGCATGGCCTGATCCACCGGCAGACGCAGCAGAAGGGCCTGCCGCACGCGCTGGCTCAGGCGCGGTTCGGTTGTCTCAAGCATGGCGACCACCATTTCGCGGTCACACAGGTCAGACCAGGCCTCCACCATCTCCACTGCCCCACCTGGGAACAGCAGGTCCGCTTCCGGCCCGGCTACATCCCGCAGCACAGGCACGCTCCAGCCGCGCTCCCCGGCAACCGCCGCCAGCTTACGCAGCGCATCATCCCGTACGGCATCCCGTTCTATGGGCGCGGGCATACTGCCTGTGGCCAGCCCTGCCACGGCAAGAGAAATTGCCTGCTCGACCTTGCCCCATCCTGTGGTCATGTCCGCACTCCGTATCGCGTTATCTCGGTATCAAATCCGAGCTTTCCCAGATCATCCATTCGCATGGGATAGAGAATCCCGTCCAGATGATCCATTTCATGCTGCATGACATTGGCCCGGAACCCCGAGGCTACGCCTTCCACGGGTTTGCCCATGTGATCATATCCCGCATAGCGGACCCGTTTGTAACGCGGCACTTCCCCGCGCAGGCCCGGAATAGAGAGGCATCCTTCCAGACGCGGCACCAGGTCATCCCCCACCGGCTCCAGAACCGGGTTAATGAGAACCTGCACCCCGCACGGCGGATCATCCTCGCCCTCGCTCCGGCTTTCCGGCACGGAATACAGAAAAAGCCTTTTTAAAACATAGACTTGCGGCGCAGCCAGCCCAACGCCTCCGGCATCTGCCAGCGTTTCCATCATGTCCTGAATCAGAAGCCCGATGTCCGGCGCGTTCACGTCCGCCACATCTTCCGCCCGTTTGAGCAAAACCGGGTGCCCCATCCGCGCAATTTTCAAGATAGCCATACCCGCCTCCTTATAGCTCTGTTAAATAGTCACAAGAGTTTGTTGCTGAGAGGCAAGAACGAATTGTGTCTTTCCGCAAGCCCGTGCTATAGACGCCGCCAATAGAGGAATCGGTAGCACGCAGGTGCTTTACCGAGTCTTTTTCCATATCACGTCAAAACCGGGATTATCCGGGTTTTCTGAAACAGGGGTTAGTGGCCAAGTGCACGTTCTCGTCCGTGACAACAATGTCGATCAGGCTCTCAAAGCGCTCAAGAAAAAAATGCAGCGTGAAGGCATCTTCCGTGAAATGAAGCTGCGTCGTCATTTCGAAAAGCCTTCCGAGCGTAAAGCGCGTGAGTCTGCGGAGGCCGTGCGCCGCGCCCGTAAAATGGAACGCAAGCGTCTCGAGCGCGAAGGCTTCTAAAGCTTCCGCACTCCATGCGCTAAAAAGGGCGGGACACAGCACGTGTCCCGCCCTTTTTTTGTTTTGCGCCTGAATGGTCAACGCGGCAGAACAGGATAGAACCGGAAACAGGCCACCCTGCCCCCGGCTCTCCCATCATCAGGCAACGAAGCGGCCTGACACAATTCCTCAGTCCGCATCCATTAGACGATGAGACAGATAGATGGCTTCCAGCGCCCGCTCATGCGCCACTTCCGGTGCGTTGACCGTGCCGGAATGACCACCTTCAATATCTTCATAGTAGAAGAACGGTTTGCCTAGCGCTTCCAGCCGTGCCGCAAAGCGACGGGCATGCACCGGGCCAACGCGGTCATCACTGGTCGCTGTAAAAATGAACGGCTCCGGGTAGGACACGTCTGCTTTCAGATGCTGCACCGGAGAAATGGAACGCAGGAAATCCGCCTCTGCCGGAACAGACATGGAGCCATATTCCGCAGCCCATGAAGCCCCGGCGGACATGGTTTCAAAATGCTCCATATCCAGCAGCGGCACGCCGATAATCACCGCATTCCACAAATCCGGATGCTGCGTCATCTGCACGCCAGACAAAAGGCCACCATTGGAACGACCACGAATACCCAGATGGCGCGGGGATGTAATCTTGCGGCTTATCAGGTCCCGCCCAACAGATGCAAAGTCATCATAGACTTTCTGCCGCCCGGACTTCCGCCCTGCCTCATGCCAGGCCGGACCAAACTCACCACCGCCCCGGATATTGGCCACCACATACACGCCGCCACGGTCCAGCCAGAGCTGACCAATTTCCGGCGCATAAAGAGGGGTGTAGGAGACCTGAAAGCCACCATAAGCCGTCAGCAGCGTCGGGTTTGCACCGTTCAGCTTCATGTCGCGCCGATGCACGATGAAATACGGAACCCGCGTGCCATCCGTGGAGGTCGCCCAGAACTGCTCTGTCACCAGCTTGTCAGTTTTGAACCGGGCCGGAGCAGATTTGACCTTGTGCGGCTGCCCCTTGCCCTCCAGCAACCAGAGTTGAGACGGCTCCAGATAGCCTTCTACGCTGAGAAACGCCGTATCCGACGCATGATCGGTATCCACAATATGAACCGACGTCATGTCCGGCAGAGCAAGAGCCGTAGCCTGCCAGGACTTGCCTGCCTGTGTGGGCGTAAAGCGCATGGCGCGGCCACGCACGTTATCAAACAGACTGACCAGAACGGTATTTTTAGTCACACCAACCTGATCAATCGACTGAGACGGGCCGGGCGTGAAAATCACCTGCACACCCTGCTCCACCGCAGCCGGATCAACAGAAAGCAGGCTGCCTGCGGGAATGATCGTCTGGCCGGCCGGGTGCCAGTCTTCCTCAATAGAGACAATCAGACGGCCTTTAAGCATCCCCTGAATTTCGCTTTTGGCCGGCAGCGCCAGCCAGCGCAGGGTTTTGCCTCCGTCCACCACGGCATAACGCGTTTCAAAGAAGTTCACGCTCCGCTGGATCATCGCCAACTGATGCCCATCCCCATCTGTCAGCACCATAGGCATGACGGCCATATCGGACGCCTCACCCCGGAAGAGTTCCTTTTCCGCTCCCGCAGCCGCCCCACGCACCATGGTTTTAACCACAAACGGATACCCGGATGGTGTCAGCGTGGTGCCTTTTCCATCCCAGTCACGAGCCAGCAGAATCGTGTTTGCATCCACCCAGGCTGCTGTCTGCTTGGAGCGTGAGAACACAAAGCCACCGGGCACAAACTGGCCGGTTTTTGTGTTGAATTCCCGCAGCGTCTCGGCATCTTCCCCACCATCGGACAGCGCCACAAGACAATGCTCATCCGCCGGGGCAAGGCAGTTTGCACCTTTAAAGACCCAGTTCACGCCGTCCTGTTTCGCCAGCGCGTCCACGTCCAGCCGCACAGCCCAATCGGGTGTTTTTTTCAGGTAAGAGGCCTGTGTAGCTTCCCGCCAGATCCCATGCGGATGGGCGGCATCCTGCCAGAAATTCCAGATTGCCCCGCCCATAAGCGACGGCATGGCCAGACGATCCGGAGCCTGAAGGCCAGTCAGCACATCCTTATAAAACCCGGCATAGCGTGGGTCTTTTTCCAGTGTGCTGGTGGTGTGCAGGTTCTGGGCGCGCACCCACGCCATCGCCTGCTGCCCGTGGATGTCATCCAGAAACGTGGTGTTTGTGGTCGCCGTGATAACCGGTACAGCGCCTGCAGGCGCATCGGCTGCCTGCGCATCCGGGGCCGCAGCTGCCATGACAAGCGCAGAGGCCGCCCCTGCCAGAATCCAATGTTTCAAACGCATTCTCACCGTTCCCGGAATTCTCTGATGTGTCATGCAGACTGTTTTTTCACCGTATTGAAAAACAGTCCACCAAAAGAAAAACCCCCGATGCAAGGCACCGGGGGTTTAATCTGGCCAGGCGACAAAACAGCCGCCAGGCAAGACACTCTTATTTCTGAAGCTTGTCCAGTTCACGGACAATGGCTTCACCCATGACGGACGTGCCGACACGGGCCATGCCTTCGCTCATGATATCCGCCGTGCGCAGGCCGCTTTCCAGCACGCGGGAGACGGCTTCTTCCACCATCTTCGCTTCGTCCTGCAGGTTCAGCGAGTAACGCAGCAGCATGGCGAAGGAGAGGATCTGCGCAATCGGGTTGGCAATGCCCTGCCCGGCAATATCCGGTGCGCTCCCGTGGATCGGTTCATACAGCGCCGCACATTTCCCATCAGCCCGCACTGCACCCAGCGTGGCGGACGGCAGCATACCAAGGCTGCCCGTCAGCATGGAAGCCAGATCGGACAGGATGTCACCAAACAGGTTGCCGGTCACAATCACATCAAACTGGCGCGGGTTACGGACCAGCTGCATGGCGCAGTTATCGGCCAGCATATGCGTGAGTTTCACATCAGAAAATTCACGCGCATGGAGGTCGGTCACAACCTCTTTCCACAGCAGGCCGCTTTCCATCACGTTGCATTTTTCAACGGAACAGACATGGCCAGACCGCTTACGGGCCATTTCAAACGCCACACGGGCCACGCGCTCGATTTCCAGCGTCGTATAGACTTCGGTGTTAATACCACGACGGGTACCATCCGGCAGGGTTTCAATCCCGCGCGGGTCGCCAAAGTAAATGCCGCCCACTGTCTCGCGGACAATCATGATATCCAGACCGCGTACCACGTCGGGCTTCAGCGTGCTGGCATCCACCAGCGCATCAAACACCTTGGCGGGGCGCAGGTTGGCAAACAACTCGAGTTCCTGACGGAGCTTGAGAATGGCCACTTCCGGACGCTTATCAAAACCGACATGGCCCCAGCGCGGGTCCCCCACGGAGCCAAAGAGAACTGCATCCGCAGCACGGGCTTTTTCAATCACCTCATTGCGGATCGGCTCACCATATTCAGCCAGAGACGCACCGCCGACCAGATCTTCCGTGATTTCAAACGCAATGCCACGGTTCTTTTCCAGCCAGCTGATAACGCGGCCGACTTCCCGCATCACTTCCGGACCGATACCATCCCCCGGCAGAACAAGCAGTTTTGCAGGCTGAGCACTCATGACTTTTCCAATTCTTCAATCAAGGGTGATTGTCGGCATCCAGGGGCGTTCCCCGGCAACCTTGTGTTCAAAGGACTTAATTTCAGTCTCGTGCTGAAGCGTCTGGCCAATATCATCCAGCCCTTCAAGCAGCATGTGCTTGCGGAACGGATCAATCTCAAACGGCACTTCCTCACCATCCGGGCGGATCACCACCTGCCGGGGCAGATCGATCGTCAGCCGGGCATTGCTGCCCATGGTGGAGTCAGACATCAGCTGATCACACACTTCACGCGGCAGCTTGATGGGCAGGATGCCGTTCTTGAAGCAGTTATTGAAAAAGATATCTGCAAAAGACGGAGCAATCACACAACGAATGCCAAAATCCAGCAGTGCCCAGGGGGCATGTTCACGAGAAGAGCCGCAGCCGAGATTGTCATAGGTGACCAGAATCTCGGCTTTCCGCCAGGGCTCCTTGTTCAGGATGAAATCCGGGTTTTCAGAGCCGTCCGGGCGATAGCGCATGCTGTCAAACGCATATTTTCCCAGACCCGTCCGCTGCGTGGTTTTCAGGAAGCGGGCCGGAATGATCTTATCCGTATCAATGTTGTCTTCCGGCAGAGCCGCAGCAACAGCGGACAGCGTGGTAAATTTTTCCATCAGACCAGCTCCCTCGAATCTGTCAGACACCCCGTAACAGCCGCCGCAGCCGCCATGGCGGGAGAGAGCAGATGCGTCCGCCCACCGGGGCCCTGACGCCCTTCAAAATTACGGTTGGAGGTTGAGGCGCAACGCTGGCCCGGCGTCAGCTTGTCCGGGTTCATGCCCAGACACATGGAGCACCCGGCCTCACGCCATTCAAACCCGGCATCCAGAAAAATCTGGTCCAGACCTTCTTCTTCCGCCTGCATTTTCACCAGACCAGAGCCCGGCACGATCATGGCGCGCACACCGTCCGCAACCTTGCGCCCTGCGGCCACCTGAGCGGCGGCGCGGAGATCTTCAATCCGGCTATTGGTGCAGGACCCAATGAACACGACATCCACCGGCGTTCCGGCAATTTTCTGCCCGGCTTCCAGCCCCATATAATCCAGCATGCGCTGCATCTGGGCCCGTTTGGATTCTTCAGGCTCCTGCGCCGGGTCAGGCACTGTGCCCGTAATCGGCAGAACCGTTTCCGGGCTGGTGCCCCATGTCAGGCTCGGGGCAATATCTTCGGCCCGCAGAGAGACTTCTTTGTCAAAATGTGCGCCGTCATCCGTCGCCAGCGTGCGCCAGAACGCAACAGCTTTTTCGAAATCTTCCCCTTTGGGGGCAAACGGACGATTGCGCACATAGTCAAACGTCGTGTCATCCGGAGCCACAAGCCCGGCACGTGCGCCAGCCTCGATGGACATGTTGCAGATGGTCATACGACCAGCCATGTCCAGCCCGCGAATGGCGGAGCCTGCGAATTCAATCACATGCCCGGTGCCGCCAGCCGTGCCGATATGCCCGATAATAGCCAGCATGACGTCCTTGGCGGACACGCCCGGTGCAAGCTGGCCTTCGACCGTCACGCGCATATTTTTGGCGGGACGCTGCAGGATGGTCTGGGTCGCCATCACATGCTCGACTTCAGACGTGCCAATGCCGAACGCCAGAGAACCCATCGCGCCATGTGTGGATGTATGGGAGTCACCACACACAATGGTCATGCCCGGCAGAGAAATGCCCTGCTCCGGCCCGACCACATGCACAATGCCCTGCGAGGCGGAAAGCAGCGGGAAATACGGAACCCCGAATTCCTTCACATTCCGTTCCAGCGTTTCAATCTGGTTCCGGCTTTCCGGTTCTTCGATGGGTTTGGTACGGTCAGACGTGGGAACGTTATGGTCCACCACAGCCATGGTCATTTCAGGATGCCGCAGCTTACGCCCGGCCAGACGCAGGCCTTCAAACGCCTGCGGGCTAGTCACTTCATGCAGAAGGTGACGGTCGATATAAAGGATAGAGGTGCCATCCGGCAAAGTTTCGACAACATGGTGGTCCCAGATCTTGTCGAATAACGTACGCGGCGCCATGGCCCTCCCCTTTCATGGAACGGCACGGACTCGCGCAGATCAGCCTGAACTCAGCCCTGGTCTGACAGACGAAAAACCCGCGCCTTCATCTTCTCAGCACCCGAAAACCCGGCGAGCCGAAGCCCCACCGGGTTTTTGAGGTCAGGCAGGCCACCCGAAGGCAGCCTGCTTTAACGCGATATTAGCTGGCAGCTGCCGGAGCAACAACGTCACGCGGACGCTCAGCGATACGAGCGGACTTACCGCTACGGCCACGCAGATAGTACAGCTTTGCACGACGCACTTTACCGCGACGCACAACCTTGATTTCAGCAATGGTCGGAGCGTACAGCGGGAACACACGCTCCACACCTTCACCATTGGAAATTTTGCGCACGGTGAAGTTGCTGTTCAGGCCCTTGTTGGAACGGGCAATCACAACACCTTCAAATGCCTGAAGACGCTTACGCTCACCTTCAACAACCTGCACGGACACGCGCACCGTATCACCGGCTGCGAATTCCGGCACGGCGCGTGCGGCGGTCAGACGTTCGATTTCTGCAGCTTCATACTGCTGAATAATGTTCATTTCGGTATCCTTCCTCAAACCCCTGTTGGGTCTGTCTGCCCGTTTTTTCCGGTAGCAGCAGTCCCGTTTCTCTCCCTGCGAGCCAGCCAGGCAGACCACAGGTCCGGCCGTCTTTCCCGCGTGATTTCTTCCGCCTGCTTCTGGCGCCACGCTGCAATAGCCGCGTGGTTTCCTGACAGCAGGACTTCAGGCACGTTTTGACCTTCCCATACAGCAGGACGGGTATAGTGAGGATATTCCAGCAGGCCTTCGGAAAAACTTTCCTCAACCCCGCTTTCCTCACTCCCCATCACGCCGGGCAGCAGTCGGACGCAGGCATCCAGCAGCACAAGGGCAGCAGTCTCTCCGCCGGACAGAACATAATCCCCTATGGAGATCTGTTCGATTTTCCGGCTTTCAAGAACCCGCTCATCCACCCCTTCAAACCGGCCACACAGCAGCACGAGGCCCGGCCCCTGTGCGTAACGCTGCACGTCCTGCTGGCGCAGTGGCCGGCCACGCGGTGTCAAAAACACCCGCGGCACATCCACCGGAGCCTGTGTGGCAGCCAGAGCGGCATCCACCACATCGGGGCGGATCACCATGCCTGCGCCACCACCAAACGGGGAATCATCCACCGCCCGATGCCGGCCCAGACCCTGCTCACGCAGGTCCTCCGCAGCACAGGACCACACACCGTTTTCCAGCGCACGTCCTGCCAGAGACAATCCCAGCGGACCGGGGAACATCTCCGGAAACAACGTCAGCACCGTTGCCTGCCAGCTCATGCCGCAGGCCCCGCTGCTTTAGCCGTTCCTACTCCACGCCCTTCCTCACCAGAGACCTCCACAGGGCGCACGATGGTGACCACCCGCCCCTTCAGATCAATCTCCGGCACGCAGGCGCGTGTGAACGGAACAAGCACGCCGCCGGTCAGCTCCAGACTGGCGCCAGCCCCGTAATCATGCACCATGACAACCTGCCCCAAAGAGCAGTCGCCTTCCCGCGCCTCCATGCCAATCAGATCAGCATGGTAGAATTCTTCTTCCTCAGGCTCGGGCAGCACATCACGCGGCACAAAAAGACGGGTATTAACCAGCGCCTGCGCTGCGGTCCGGTCGGCCAGCGGCTTACCCTGCGCATCGCGCAGTTCCGCCACACCGTCCGCTCCGCGCCAGCGCAGAGACCATTCCCGCCCCTTTTCATCCACGAGAACCTTATAGGCTTCCAGCGCGGCCGCTTCGGCAGCGTAGCTGTGCACATGCACAAGCCCACGCACACCATGCGGTCTACCAACAACGCCTATCTGGATAAGGTCTGCGCGCATGATCGGGTCAGCTTAGCTCGCTCTGGCCTCAGGCTGCGGCTTCAGCAGCTGCAGCAGCGGCTTTTGCACGTTCCTGGGCTTTCTTCTTCGGAGCAGATTTCTTGGGCTGCTCGTTGTAAGCGGGCTTGGGAGCCAGACCGGCGTTCCCCAGGAAGCGAGCAACACGGTCGGTTGCCTGCGCACCCTGAGACAGCCAGTGCGTGATGCGCTCATCAACCAGACGCACGCGTTCTGCATGATCGGACGGCAGCATTGGGTTGTAAGACCCTACTTTTTCAATAAAGCGGCCATCACGCGGGGAACGGCTATCAGCCACCACGATGTGGTAGTAAGGACGCTTCTTGGCCCCTGCGCGGGCAAGACGAATTTTAAGACTCATTCAGACTTCTCCAAAACCCTGAAAAACTTCGGATAGAAACAGGCCGCTTTAGCGGAAGGGAGAACCGCCACCCGGCGGCCCTCCACCCATTCCTTTAGGCATGAGCGCGGACATTCCCTGGCGCATGAGACCTTTCACGCCCAGCTTGTTAAAGCGCTTCATCATCGAGGACATCATATCAAACTGCTTGAGCAGCTTGTTGACCTCCTGAACACTCGTCCCTGACCCGGCTGCGATCCGCTTTTTGCGGGAAGCCTTGATAATGGCCGGCGCTTTGCGCTCGCCTTTGGTCATGGAAGAAATAATGGCCAGATGCGTCTTCAGGATGGAGGTATCAAGGTCCTTGTCACCAATGGCTTCCTTGATTTTTCCCATACCCGGCAGCATGCCGACAATTCCGGAAATAGACCCCAGCTTGCTGATCTGCTTGATCTGCGATGCGTAATCATCAAGATCGAACTTGCCGGCCATCATCTTCTTGGCCAGCCGTTCCCCTTCTTCATGATCAAGGGTATCAGCCGCTTTTTCCACCAGCCCGGCAATATCGCCCAGACCGAGAATACGGCCGGCAACACGCTCGGGGTGGAATTCTTCCAGCGCATCCAGCTTTTCACCGGAACCGGTCAGCTTGATGGGTGCGCCGGTAATGGCCTTCATGGACAGGGCCGCGCCACCGCGGGCATCACCGTCCATACGGGTCATCACCACGCCGGTCACGCCCACGGCGTCATTAAACGCCTTGGCCGTATTCACGGCGTCCTGCCCGGTCATGGCATCCACAACCAGCAGGGTTTCAGCAGGCTGGGTCACGGCACGAACCTGCCGGACCTCTTCCATCAGCGCTTCGTCAATGGACAGACGACCTGCTGTATCGAGAATAACAACGTCGTAGCCTTCGCGCCGCCCCACATCCATCGCACGCTGTGCGATTTCAACCGGGGTCTGGCCCGCTACGATCGGCAGGGAGGCGACATGCGCCTGCTCGGCCAACTGTGCCAACTGCAACTGAGCAGCCGGACGCTGGGTATCCAGAGACGCCAGCAGCACCTTCTTCCGCTCGCGCGTGGAGAGACGCAGGGCGATCTTGCCGGAGGTCGTGGTTTTACCAGACCCCTGCAAACCCACCATCAGCACGGGCACAGGCGGCGTGGCGTTCAGGTTGAGCGGAACAGCGCCCGCCCCGCCAAGGGCATCAATCAGCGCATCGTTAACAATCTTCGCAACGGCCTGACCGGGGGAAATGCTTTCCAGCACCTCCGCACCCACGGCGCGTTCCTTAACCTTGTTAACGAAGTCCTTGACCACAGGCAGCGCGACGTCTGCATCCAGCATAGCCAGACGAACTTCGCGCATTGCCTCCATAACGTCGGCTTCTGACAGCGCGCCACGTTTGGCGAGTCCATCAAAAACCCCGGAAAGCCTGCCTGAAAGAGCCTCGAACAAAAGCGTAATACCCCAAAAGGAGACGCGCCACTGCGCGAACACTCGCGGAGTGGCGGTCCTGATTTGTGAGAGGGAGTTACAACCCCACTCTCACCGAGTCAAGAAACGTCTGTTTTTTACTTGTCAGACGCCGGCGGGGCCGGGTGTTCAACTTCGCGCAGCTGTTCCATCAGATCATGGATTTTAGCCTGACGGGCCTTGACCTGAGCCAGCTGGTCCGCCGTCAGCACATCATGGATGCGAGACGCAACTTCCAGATGACGTGCCTCAGCCTGCGCACGCAGGGTTGCCTGCTGCTGCTGCAGAGTCGCGACCTTGTCTTTATCGACCGGACCCGGCGTCGTCAGGATGTCCTGAATCTGCTGATGAATTTTGGAGGATTCATCACGCATATCATCTGCATGATCCTGATCGTGCGCTTCACGCAGGATGGTGTCGATCTTCTTGCGCTGCTGCTTCGTCAGGTCCAGCCCTTCCAGCATGCTCATGCCGCCACCATGGCCACCCGGCATGCACGCACCCGGACCACCAGGACCGCCCGGAGGCGGGAAACCACCACCCTTACCGGGGTGAGCGTGGGCAGGCAGAGCAGCAACAGACAGGCCAATAACCGCTGCGGCGGCAAGGAAACCGTTTCTGTAATTCATGGGCTCTTACAACTCCTGAAAAATTCTATGTCCTGATAGATACTTGGCGATCATTTCTGCAGACGCAAGGTGTGTCACCACAGTGTCATCAGGGAGCTTTTGTCTCAGCTCATGGAATAGATGATGACCAGAACCGGAATCAGTCCCAGCAAAAACCATGATCCCATGGCACAGGTCGCAACAGCATGGGCGACACGCCCCTGCAACCGTGCCCGTGAACCGGGACCAGACAGAACCTGACGCCGAGGTTCTCCACCTTTGGATTCATATCGCATCTGAATGCTCCTCATCCGGTGACATGACCTTCTTTTCAGGCTGAGAGAACGCGCTCGTTCATCAGTCTGTGAGGTCATATCTGGAAGGAGACCGGGGCAAATTCATGGCATGTCAGTGTCGATCAACACACAAAACACGGCCCCGTGTGGCAGGCAGACTCAGCCCGCGCGCAAAAGCTCTAAAAAATGAGCCGCATCCGTCACATCGCGCAGCCGCATGGCAATGCGGTCCGTCACGTCCGTATCCTCACCCCAGATCGCCATCTGTTCGCGCTCATCCAGTGTGGCACAGGCCACCAGTTCTTCCGGCGTGCCCTGCCCTTTTACCAGAACCAGCCCCAGATACAGGCTTCCCAGCGCAGGCACAGCCACACCCAGCACCGCCAGCTCCGCGTCGGAAAGAGACTCGAGCAGAGCCCGCAGCGTCTTCATGGTGGCGTCCGGCTGGGTGATCGGCATCACCCCCTCCGTCGTGCGTAACTCCATACCGAAGGTATCCTGACACCAGTCCAGCCAGGGGCCCCATAGTTCACGCTGCCGACGCGCCAGTCTGGAATTTCCGGCCTCGCGGTAGCACAGCAGGTCACTACCCGCATACGCCAGCAGGCTATCAGTCACACCGGCCCGTGCACCAGGAATACGTTCCAGCATGGAGCCCGCGATTCGCGTCAGCGGCAGATCTTCCGGGCGGAAATGGCCGCCAACAGTCAGGCCAGCCGCCTGCCATTCCGCCGCCAGCGCATCAGCCAGAGCGCGGGAAGACACAGAGAGCATGGTCTTTTCCGGCAGCCGAACCGGCCTGCCGTCCAGCTGCACGGCAAAGCCCTCGTCCTGCACCGGCACAACCGTCGCCTGTTTCCAGAACCGTTTACGCGCGCCGGCAGGGGCTGGTTTTTTCTCCAGATCGCTCATTTAAACAGCCCCAGTCCGCGCAACATGTTCATCACCTTTCCATCTTTTCCGGCTTTGGGGGCAGACGGCGCGGGACCAGAGCCCCCTTCCCGCGCAGCAGAGAGCAGCGTGGGGCAATTATCATTCCCGCCATCATCCCCGCCAATATTCAGGCCATAGCGCCCGCCATAAGAGGGCTCCATTTTTGGCACGGGAGCCGCAAAGGTGCCCGTTACCCGCAGGTCAGACGCAGCAGACGCACCGCCCAAAAGCACGCGCGGCGAGAGATGCAGATCCAGCGCATGCGTCCCCAACCCAACCGTGCCGTGACCATGCAGGGAGAGGAACGGCGTTTCCATGGCTAGCAGATCAACCTGCGCAGCCCCGTCAGCAATCTGCATGTGAGTCCCAAAACACCGCACGGGCATTTTGCCTTTCAGCGGAATATCCGGCCCGAGCAGATTACGGAGCGCCGCGCCCCCAATGGAGCCATCCACGACGGACGCGCCGATATGCCCTGCCAGCGTACGCCGACGGGTTTCATCATCATCGCCCTGCATGCTGACGGTGCCGACAAGCATCAGCGGCCCCTGCATCAGAGACGGCGCCCCCATCCAGCCCTGCACGGCAGCCACCGGCAGCACAACCGGATGCATCGCGACCTCGTAGGCCGGGACATTACCGGATGCATCATAAACAAACCGGGCGGACTGCGTGGTGCCGGAACCTTCGGCTTGCACCGGGTCCGCCACCAGTCGCCCACCCTGCACCACAACGTGGCTGGTCAGCTGAGTCCATGTGAGGTCACGCCAGGCAACGTGCGGTGTTTCCACATTGGCGTTCAGCGTCAGGCCACGCACCACGTCCTGCGGCGTATGCTCTTTCACCAAGGCCAGCGTGGAGGCTGTTTCCACATGGCCGTCCACCTTGACGTTTTCAGCCGTTGGGAACGTACCACCGGGCGCGAGCTGATCCAGCACACCATGCACCTCCACTGAGGAATGCCCCCCGCCCAGCGTTCCCGCCAGTTTCAGATTGGACGCCCCATCGACAAGGGTCAGATCCACAGGCGTTTCCGTTTTTTCCGGAGCCAGTGCGAAGGCCGTCATCTGCGCCAGTGTGCCGAGCGTGCCGCGCAGCCCCAGAGCCTGCACCCCAAGCTGACCATCAATCTGCACAGCCAGAGGGTCATCAGGCTTCGTAGCATCCAGCATGGCGCGGCTCAGCTTGCTACCGGGCACAAAGCGCCCAAGCTCAACCTGTCCTGTATGCACATGCAGCCCCTGGGCCACCGGCTGCTGACCTGCACCGGCAATCTGCGCATCAACGGAAATATTCTGTCCGTCCGGCAGATCAGCCCGTGGGAAGAACTGCTCCAGATCCCGCAACTGCCCCAACGAACCACCGACCTGCAACGCATAAGCGCGTGCGCCATCCGGGTCCGTGACCGTGCCATCCAGATGCGCCAGTCCGGCGGGGTGACCTTCAATCGTCAGAGCGAGTTTGAACTGCACAGGGAAGTTTTTGTCCCGCACCGGCAACAGGCGACCTGTCTGGCCTGTCAGGACAAACTGGCCTTTGCCTTTCTCACCCTGCACGTCAAAGCTGGGTGTCGCGCCGTCCAGATCTTTTGCCTGAATATGCCCAAAGCTGATCTGGCCAGTTTTGTGCCGAATCTGATCATCCCACCGCACATCCGCCTTGGAAATGCGCACAGTAGAGACACTGACATCCCAGTGCATTTTGCCGGAAGACGGGCTGCCCCCTCCGGTATCCGGTCGCACAGGCGGCGTAAAGCCCCAGTCCGCCCGACCATCTGCCAGACGTCGTAGAGACACGCGGGGCTGAATGATGCTGACATCATTAAACACAATGCGATGCTGGAACAGCGGCAGCAGCCCGAGGCGGGCACGGACTTCCCCCGCGTCCACCATGTTCGGCGCGGGCTGCCCGCTTCCTGCTGCGTCTGCCTCTTCCACGCCGGAAAGATGCACGCCACGGGCTTCCACCCACGGGAACGGCAGAAGCCACACATGCAGCTGATCAACCGTCAGATGGCGGCCTGTCTGTTCTTCCACAGCTGCCACCAGCCGCACCCGCAGCCAGTTTGCATCCTGCATGGCGGAGACAACGCTGCCCCCGCCGACCAGCAGCACAGCAGCCCCGGCTACCAGACCGATCTTCCATTTCAGCCGCATTGGCTTTCCTCCTGTGTTCCGGAAGTCGCTGTTATCCGCCGCGACGAGACGGTTTGGGCGTAGCCCCCGGCGCAAACCCCAGAGCACGGAAGGTCTCACGCATATGCGGCGGGAGTTCGGCAGTCACAGTCAGCCGCCCCCCTGCCGGATGCGGCATATCCAGTTGCCGGGCATGCAGATGTAGCTGGTCCGTAAAGCCATCCACATGCGCGGTGGCGCCACCATATTTCGGGTCACCCAGAATGGGCGTGCCGAGCGATTCACAATGCACGCGCAGCTGATGCGTCCGCCCCGTAAGCGGAGAGAGCGCCAGCCATGAGAATTTGCGGGCTGCCGAATCCACCACCTCATAGGTCGTGCGGGCATACTGACCGTCCGGGTCCTTACGGTCCGCTGCCACCATAATGGCATTGGCACCCACACCAAGGCGCGCCAGAGGCTGGTCAATCTCGCCCGCCATCGGGTCAGGACGGCCCACCACAACGGCCCAGTAGGTCTTTTTTACATCCCGCCCACGGAAGGCTTCCGCCAGCTTGGCCGCCACACCGGGCGTGCGCGCCAGCAGCAGCAGGCCGGACGTATCCCGGTCAATCCGATGCACCAGACGCGGGCGCGGATCATCCGGCTCAGCCCGCAGGCCATCCAGCATCATATCCACATGTTTGGTAATGCCGGGGCCACCCTGCACTGGCAGACCTGCCGGTTTGTTCAGAACAATCACCTGTTTGTCCTGATACAGCACCATGCCCTTGATCTCGCGCACCAGCCGCTCATCCAGCGGACGCGGAGCATCCTTTGCCGGTCGGGCTGCCATGGGGATGGGCGGCACGCGCACGGACTGGCCCGGCTGCAGGCGGGTAGAGGCCTCAACGCGTTTACCATCCACCCGAATCTGGCCGGTACGGCACAGCTTTTGCAGCGCCCCTTGCGTCAGATGCGGGTAATGGCGACGAAAATAGCGATCAAGGCGAATATCCGCCTCGTCCTCGCTGACAGTCAGAATCACAACACTCATGCGACGATATTCACGACTGACGCCGATCCCGCAAGCGGGCCCATGTTTCCAGACGGTGGCGGATCTCCCGCTCAAAGCCTTTTCCGGTGGGATTATAGAAGGTCTGACGCTTCATCTCATCGGGAAAATAATTCTGCCCGGAGAAGCCTTCTTCCGTATCGTGATCATACTGATAGCCCTTTCCGTAGCCAATTTCCTGCATCAGCTTGGTAGGCGCATTCAGAATATGCGCGGGCGGCATCAGGCTGCCAGTAGCCTTTGCGGCACGGCGCGCTGCCCCATAGGCTTTATAAACACCGTTCGATTTGGGTGCCGTGGCCAGATGCACCACCAGCTGCGCCAGAGCCAGTTCCCCCTCCGGTGAGCCAAGGCGTTCGTACGTCTCCCACGCCGCAATGGCCAGCGGGAGCGCATGCGGGTCAGCCATCCCAACATCCTCCGCGGCAAAGCGCGTCATGCGGCGTGCGAGGTAACGCGGGTCTTCCCCGCCCTCCAGCATGCGCGCAAACCAGTAGAGGGCGGCATCCGGGTCAGACCCGCGCATGGATTTATGCAGGGCGGAAATCAGATTGTAATGCTCTTCCCGGTCCCGGTCATACAGCACAGCGCGTTTGGCCAGCAGACGGGCCAGAGCCTGAGCATCCAGCGGTGCCTCCGTTTTCAGGCTGAGAAGCTGCTCCACCATGTTCAGCAGATAGCGGCCATCGCCGTCCGCCATGGCGCGGAGGGTGGCGCGCCCTTCTTCCGTCAGCGGCAGAGGTCGCCCGGTTTCTTCCTCTGCCCGCGCCAGCAAGGCTTCTTCCGCCGGGTCATCCAGACGGTTCAGCACCATCACCTGACAGCGGGACAGCAAAGCGGAATTGAGCGCAAAGGACGGATTTTCCGTGGTCGCCCCAACCAGCACAATAGTGCCGTCTTCCACCACAGGCAGGAAACCATCCTGCTGGGCACGGTTAAAGCGATGAATTTCATCCACAAACAGCAGCGTACCACCACCGGCTTCTGCCTGCCGCCGGGCGTTTTCAAAGGCTTTCTTCAGGTCTGCAACACCGGAAAACACAGCGGAAAGCTGCACGAACCGCAGTCCTGCCGCCTGCGCCAGCAGGCGGGCAATGGTTGTTTTTCCCACACCTGGGCCGCCCCAGAGAATCAGGCTCGCGAGAGAGCCCCGCTCCAACATGCGCGTCAGCGTGCCGTCCGGCCCCAGCAGATGCCCCTGCCCGACTACATCTTCCAGCCGGTTTGGTCGCAACCGGTCCGCCAGAGGCTGATTAGGCGCAGGCCGCCCCGGATGCGCAGAGGATGGCTCACGGTCCAGTGGCGGAGCCTGATTGCCAAAAAGATCCCCACCCGGAGCCATGTCCGAAGGTGTTGTGCGCCGTGCCGCCATACCTGCCTGTCCTGAAGAAATGCTCGTCCCTGATATCGGGCTGCCGTGCCTGTTTTGCCACCTCTGCGCTCAGAAGAAAGTCCGGCAGCCCGCCTGCGCTGGTTTATTCCGGCTGCGCAGGCAGCGTGAAAGTGCCAGCAGGAATATTAATCCCGCTCTTCACATCAAACAGGGTCACGCGCGTTTCGCGCCCCTGTGCATCCACCACGCTCCATGAGCGCAACGCCACCGGGTTATCATAAAACACCAGCGTCAGACTGCCATCTCCGGGGGAAGACGTGCGCACGACCGTAACCTGCACCAGCCCGCCCTCATGCTGGAAGCCGGTAATGGTGACATCATTTTCCAGACTGACATGCTGCCGGAGCAACAGGCCGAGCGGTGTGCGCTCCATGGGGATAACGGTTGTCTGATCAAGCTGGTTATCGCGGAACACCACCTTGCCCTGATTAGCCACCAGCAGGAGCGGCGTTGGCGGATCATACGCCAGCCGCATCTGACCGGGGCGCTGCATCAGCACAACGCCGGTCGTGCGTTTTCCGTCCGCATCCAGCTGCTGCATATGCGCCTGAAAGGTGGTGACGCTGTTGAGAGCTTTTTCAACCTTCCCCAGCCAGACCTTATCGGACGCGGAAAGGGTGATGCCCTGCGGTGCGTCGGCCTGCGGAACTGCCTGAGCCGCCCCCTGCGCCATGGCAGGCGCGACAGGAGCCAGAGCGCTCACACCGCCCCCCACGGAAAGTGCCAGACAGAGGGCTGAAAATTTGCCGGAACGTGATGTCATACGCGCTGTCATTCCCATTGGTGACCACAAGCCGCCAGCAAACACCTTGCCCGGGCCTTTATTATGGCAGGCGCAGTATGCCACCTGCCGCAGCGGGATAACAGAGGTGCGTGTTCAGGAACTGCCGATCAGCACCCCGGCCAGAAAAACCAGCGCCCCGCCAAACACAATCTGCACAATAGCCGAGCCAAAAGGCGTGTCCTGATAGCGCCAGCGGATCCACGAGATCAGGAACAGTTCAATCACCACCACGGCAATGGCCACTGTCATGGCCGCACTGAAGGACTCAATCAGGAACGGCAGGGTGTGACCAATACCACCAGCCATGGTCATGGCCCCGCACACCAGCCCGCGGATGAGCGGCTTGCCGCGACCGGACAACGCCCCATCATCAGAAAGCGCTTCTGCAAACCCCATGGAAATCCCCGCCCCCAGCGAGGCCGCCAGCCCGACCAGAAACGCGCTGTGCGGGTCATGCGTGGCAAACGCTGCGGCAAACACCGGAGCGAGCGTGGAGACGGAGCCATCCATCAACCCCACCAGACCGGGCTGGACAATCTGGAGCACAAAACGCCGCCGGGCATTTTCGTCTTCATCGTCCCGCTTGTCATCTGTCAGATGGCGGGAGGCCATATCGCTGGCGGCCCGGCCATGCTGGTCTTCCGCTGTTGCGAGGTCCCCCAGCAATTTCCGGGTTTCAGCATCATTAGTGCGCAGGGCGGCCTGACGGTAAAAGCGGGCCGCATCCCGCTCCATGTCTTCCGCATAACGCCGCACAACCTCAATGCCCTGCCCCTGAATTTGCCAGGCAGGCTTACGCGGCATGAACCCGGCAATGTCCTGACGGCGGATAAGGGGAATATGATCCCCAAAACGCCGGACATAGACATCAATCAAATGCCGCCTGTGGTCATCTTCCTCATGCACCATGTCTGCAAAGATTTTGGCAGTGTCGGGATAGTTTTCCTGCAAGGCATAGGAAAAATCCGCATAGATGCGACCGTCCTCTTCCTCATTGGAAATGGCCAGAGCAAGAATTTCCTGTTCAGTCAGGGCAGTAAATTTACGCATCTGCCCTGCATATACATTTTCAGGATAAGTCTCAATTTATTCTTACATAATGAGAATATTTCGCATTTTCAGAGCAACTCTGTCGTCGATTTTTCTACAAAAACAGATAAGGGCACGATCATAACCTGACCCTGCCCTTATCATTACTGTCCCAACAGAAAGAGAATGGCTGCTTTTAAAAGGCGACCAGACCCGCCAGCAGCGCCAGTGCTACTGCAAAACCGATTTCCCGGTTGGCGCGGAACTGGGCCAGACACAAGGCCGGGTCCGACGGGTTCACGCCCACAACCTGCCGCCACAGCAGGAACACCGGAAGCAACAGGACCGGCCAGAACAGAAACCCCACACCAGCAAGCAAGGCCGCCACCGCCAGCAACACCACCATCAGCGCGTAACAGGTGCCAATAAAGGTCTTTGCCCGCCCCGCCATGAGGCGTGATGTGGATTTCACACCAATGCGGGCGTCATCTTCCATGTCCTGAAAGCCATAGATGGTATCAAACCCCAGCTGCCAGACGATGGTTGCGGCATAAAGCGCCAGCTGTGCGAGAGAGAGATGGCCCGCCGCAGCCGCATAACCCAGCGGCGCGCCAAACCCGAAGGTAAAGCCCATGACCAGCTGCGGCCACCATGTAAACCGCTTGGCCAGCGGATACAGCGCCACCAGCACCAGCGAGGACGCCCCCAGAATCTGAGAAAGACCGTTCAGTTGCAGCAGGATGGACAGACCAATCGCCAGCAGAATGGCCAGAAACAGTACCGCGTGCCGCATCCGCAGAGCACCGGACGCCAGCGGACGGCCAGCCGTGCGGGCCACCTGCCGGTCAATATCGCGGTCCCACATGTCATTCACCACGCAGCCCGCAGCCCGCATGACAAGACTGCCAATGCCAAACAGCAAAATCAGCCGCACCCGCTCCACAGCAGGCACGCCCTGCGGCAGCAGAATCCCCCATATGCCCGGTAAAAACAGCAGCCACGTGCCAATAGGCCGGTCCAGCCGCGCCAGCAGGGCATAAGGGCGCAGGGCCGGAGGCAGGCGGGCAATCCAGCCCGTCACCCGGATGTCGGTATGACCGGAAGAAGCTGACACGATACGGGCGGTCCTTTAACCAAACACAGCAGTGCCGGGGGTATGCCATAAATTCCCCTCTGGCATGAACCTCTTTGCGCAGAACGGCATTACCGCCTAAACAACCAACTCATTGCGAGAACGATCCACCGGACCGCGCTCCCCTTCCCGTTTCAACCTGCCTGATCGCTGAATGCCATGAGTTCGCCCGAGCATCTTCCCCGTCTTTTTGTGCCGCAGGACGCCGCAGGTGGTCCGGCGGAAGCTGGCACGTCCTGCCTGCTCAGCCCGGCACAGGCACGTTATCTGGGCACGGTCATGCGCAAAAAGGCCGGGGATTCTGTCCGAGTCTTCAATGCAGAAATGGGGGAATGGCTGGCCAGTCTGGGCGAGATTCGCAAGGATCGCGGCAGCCTGACGCTCACGGAGCGCCTGCGGCCGCCCTGCCCGCAACCTGACCTTGTTCTGGCTTTCGCCCTGCTCAAGCGCGATGCGACCGATATGGTCCTGCGCATGGGCACAGAACTTGGGGTCACGCGCTTCCTGCCCATCATAACCGAACGCACCAATACCCACCGCACCAACCCGGAACGGCTGGCGACCATCGCCGCCGAAGCCTCCGAACAGTGTGAGCGGCTGGATATCCCGACCATTGCCGAACCCTGCCCGCTCGCCAGCCTTCTGGGCGCATGGCCTGAGGATGCGTGCCTGTTTACGGCCATGGAACGCGCTAAGGACCGTGGCGTTTCCCTCCACAGCTCCTTGCGGCATGCCCGTGCGGGAGATGGCCTGCTCATTGGCCCGGAAGGCGGCTTTTCCGATACGGAATGCCGCGCCCTGCTCGCACGCCCTGCGATTACCCCTGTTTCTCTGGGGCCGCTGGTTTTGCGGGCTGATACCGCAGTTGCCGCAGGACTGGCGCTTATGGGCGACGGCTTGCGCTCTGCTCAGGATTAGTCAGAATACCTTTACCTTCGTTCTGGCCCGTGTCCTGCTGCCGGGCTGTTTTTCAAGGAACAGTGATTTCTAATGTCTCACGCCGATGCCCACGACGACACACCCGTTCGCTCAGTTTCTCAGCTGGCTGAGGTTTTTGCCAAAGGGTGCAAGCCCCGCGACTCATGGCGCATTGGCACAGAGCACGAAAAATTTGGCTGGGTACGGCCGGAAGCTGCCGCCAACGGTTCCAGCCCGCAGGCTGGCCGGCCGGCTTACGCAACCCCACCTTACAGCCCGGCCGGGATTGAAGACCTGCTGAATGGCTTTCAGGAAGTAGAGCCGGACGACTGGGAGCCCATTCTGGATGAAGGCAAGATTATCGGCCTGAAGGGCATTGAAGAAGCCAAAGGCGCAGGCATTTCTCTGGAGCCCGCCGGGCAGTTCGAGCTTTCCGGCGCCCCCCTGCAAACGCTGCATGAAACAGCGGAAGAGCTGGACAGACATTATGAGTCCGTGCGCCCGCTGGCCCGCAAGCTGGGCTTAGGGTTCAGCCCGCTTGGTTTCCACCCGACCGCCACGCGGGAAGACCTGCCGTGGATGCCCAAATCCCGCTACGCCATCATGCGCAACTATATGCCCAAGGTCGGCAAACTGGGTCTGGACATGATGCAGCGCACCTGCACCGTGCAGGTCAATCTGGATTTCGGGTCCGAGCAGGACATGGTCCGCAAGATGCAGGTCGCCCTCGCCCTGCAGCCGGTGGCCACCGCCCTGTTCGCCAACTCTCCGTTCTTTGAGGGCAAGCCGAACAACTATCTTTCCAACCGCGCCCGCATCTGGACGGATACGGACAACGCCCGCGCCGGCATGCCGGCCTGCGTGTTTGAAAAAGACTTCGGCTTTGAGCGCTATGCGGAATGGGTGCTGGATGTGCCCATGTATTTCATCATGCGTGACGGCAAGATGCGCGATGTCTCTGGCCGTTCCTTCCGCGCGTGGATGAACGGTGAGCGTCAGGACGGTCTGGAAGACGTTACCCCCACGCTGGCCGATTTTGAAAACCACATGTCCACCGCCTTCCCGGATGTGCGCCTCAAGCAGTTTCTGGAAATGCGCGGCGCCGATGCAGGCTCAGCAGAAATGATGCTGGCCCAGTCCGCCCTGTGGGTTGGCCTGCTGTATGACGATGCGGCTCTTGAATCCGCCTATGAGCTGGTGTGTGACCGCCCGTGGGAAGATTACGTCAAGCTGCGCTCGCTGGTACCGTCTCAGGCGCTGAACACGCCGTGGGGCCAGGGCACTGTGCGGGATCTGGCGGCACAGGTTATCGGCATTGCCATGGATGGCCTGCAGGCCCGTGGCTTTGTGGATGAGAACGAGCGGGAAGAATGGGCTTACCTCGCCCCGCTGACCGCCATGGCCGCAGGCGGCCCCACGCAGGCCGAACGCTGGCTGGAGCGCTATTACGGCGCATGGAGCGGCGATGTGACCCGCATTTTTGGTGAAAGCGAGATCTGATCCCGCTTCCATTTTTTCGGGCTGGCCGCTCCCTGCGTGCCAGCCCTTTTTTAACCGTTTTCTCTCAGGCCTTTTTGCCAGCCAGCAACCGGCTGGAACTCAGCAGTGCTGCAAAGGTCGCCACACAGGCAGCCATAAACAGGCATTTGAGCGCCGCTCCCTGCGCAAACAGGGAGAAAAAGGCCGCAACCCCCATTGCCCCGCAGGTCTGCCCGGCCTGACGCGCGACCTGCACCATTCCGCTCGCGCCGCCGGCCCGCGCATGGGACGCCGAGACCATCATGGCGCGGTTATTGGGCGGCTGAAACAATCCGAACCCGCATCCAGCAAGCCATGCCCGCCAGACGATATCAAAGGCAGTGGGGTGCGCTGGCATCATCCACAGCAGGAAAAACCCTGTCGCCGTCATCAGCAGACCGATGGATGAGAGCACCCCGGCAGATACCGTATCGGCCAGCCGCCGCACCAATGGCGCCGCGGACATGATGCCGATTGGCCATGGCGTAATGAGCAGGCCCGTCGCAGCGGGGCTCATCCCCAGCACATCATGCAGCGTAAACGGCATGGAAATGATGTAGAAATTGGAGGCCACAAAACCGCAAAAGCCCGTCATGAACGCAATGGCAAAATCCGGTTTCGCCAGCATATCAACCGGCAGAATAGGCTGCGGCAACCCGCTTTCCCGGTGAATAAGCAACAGGCCGGAGAGCAACCCGACGGCAATCAGAACACAGGACAGCAATGTGCCGGACTGATGCGCCAGCCCGTCCCCGCCCATCACCAGCGCGCCAAAGGCCAGCATGCACAAAACGCTGCCGGTAATATCCGGGCGAGACTTACTACGCGGTGTGGTTGGCAGCGCCCGAAACGCCATGAACAGGGCTGCGGCCCCCAGCGGCAAATTCACCCAGAACAACCAGGGCCAGGACGCCACTGTGAGAATAGCCGCCGCAGCCGTTGGCCCAAGCGCGACTCCCATGGCCACCACAACGCCATTCAGCGCAATGCCCTTGCCAATTTCCGCATGCGGATAAATGTAGCGGACCAGCGCAATATTCACGCTCAGAATGCACGCCCCGCCAATCCCCTGCAACACGCGGGCTGCGGCCAGCGCCGGGAGCGTTGTCGCCATCGCACACAGCACGGAAGAGCCTATGAACAGGATAATCCCGAACTGGCACATGCGGGAAAACCCGACCTTACTCCCCAGCGCTGCCAGAGGCAGCAGAGAAACAAGGCTAGCCAGCTGATACGCGTTTACCACCCAGATTGACGCTGAGGAGGACGCATGCAGATCCCGCGCAATGTCAGGCAAAGCCACGTTGGCAATGGCATAGTCCAGCAAGGCCATCAGCACGGAAAGGGACACTGCCAGCATGGCCCATGTCCGGGCCGGACCAAACAGACCATCGGTGCTTTTTGTTTGGGAAGAGCTGCCTGCTGGTTGCGCAAGTTCATTCATCAGCCTGATCGTTCCTTTTCTGATACGTAACGTCTTGCGCCGGGGGGCTTCTGTGCCACCCTGAGCCCTAAAGGGAAAGGCCAAACAGGCCGCAGCGGTCTTTAGAGGAGCTTCATCACGCAGGCGGTCATCGGAGAAGCACACGCGATTGTGCTGACATTTGAAATATTACTTATGCATTTTACAAATAAAGAAAATCTCTTTTTCTTGATTGGTTTAGGGTTTCCCGCCCCTGTTCCTTACAGAAAACACCCCGGCAATACCCCAAGCAAATGGTTGACATTCGCGCCTCGTCCCGCTCCATCCTCAGGAGATGACGCCCTTACTCGCCTCTGGCCTGACAGCCGCCGCCATCGTCCTGCTCATGCTCCTGATCGGCGTGGCGCGCCTCAACCCCTTCGTCACGCTCTTTATCGTGTCTGTCGGGCTGGCTCTGGCCACCGGCATGCCAACCGAGCAGGCCATAGCCTCTTTTGAAAACGGCATGGGCCATGTGCTGGGGCATGTGGCAGGGGTTGTCGCACTGGGCACCATGCTGGGGAAAATTCTGGCCGAAACCGGCGGGGCGGATCAGATCGCCCTGACCATCTCCCGCATTGCCGGGAAAAAGCGGCTGAACTGGGCCATGATGGTTATCGGCCTGCTGGTCGGGCTACCGGTGTTTTTTGAAGTCGGCTTTGTACTGCTCATCCCGCTGGTCATCATCCTGTCCCGCAGGAATAATCTGCCGCTGCCCGTGCTGGCTTTCCCGATGGCAGCAGCCCTTTCTGTCACGCACGCGATGGTGCCGCCGCACCCCGCCACCTTGCTGGCCATTACCGCTTACCATGCCGATACAGCCCGCACGCTGTTCTGGGGCATTGTGATTGGCACGCCTATCGCAGCGCTCGCCGGGCCGGTTTACACGTGGTACATCGCGCCCCGCATTGGCGCGCTCGCCCCCACAGCGCTGGAAGCCCAGTTTACCGGCCAGATTGAGCACGACAAACTGCCCTCTTTCGCCCTCTCCTGCGCCACCTTGCTGATGCCGGTTGTCCTGATGCTGGGTGGTGCGCTGGCGGAACTCCTCTGGCCCGCAACTGCCCTGCCCTATCGGGTTCTGCATTTTCTGGGCAATACGGACATCGCCCTGCTGGTGGCGACGCTGATGTCCTTCTGGCTGATGGGGAGCCTGAGCGGCCTGTCCCGCGAGACCATTCTCCGCTTCAGCAACGAGTGCCTTGCGCCTACAGCCACCATCATGCTGCTGATTGGTGCAGGCGGCGGCTTTGGACGGGAGCTGATTGACAGCGGGCTGTCTGCATCCATCACAAATCTGGCGCTGGGAGCCCATGTTCCGCTGCTGGTTCTGGCGTGGATGCTGGCATTGCTGGTCCGCATCGCCACTGGCTCGGCCACCGTAGCCACCACTACAGCGTCCGGCATTGTCGGTCCTATTCTGGCCACCTCACACTCTGTCTCGCCCGAACTGCTGGTGCTGGTCACCGGGGCTGGCTCAGTGGGGCTGAGCCTGATGAACGATGCCGGGTTCTGGCAGATGAAGGAATATCTGGGCATGAACCTCTCCCAGACCCTGCGCAGCTGGACGATGATTGAAACACTGATTGCCATCCTCGGCCTGCTGATCTGCCTGCCTCTGTCCTGGGTCATTCATTAAGGCAAAAGAAAAGGGCCTCATGTTTCCATGAAGCCCTTTTGAGCAAACCAGCCTTATGACCGGGATTTGGTATTATACGGGTTTTTCGTGCCCCGCGTTTGCAGACGGATCGGCACGCCCGGCAGATTAAATGTCTCACGCAGGCCGTTCACCAGATAGCGTTTGTAATCTTCCGGGGTCTGCTCGGCACGGGTGCCAAAAATCACGAACGTCGGCGGGCGAGACTTCACCTGCGTCATGTAACGCAGCTTCAGACGACGGCCTTCCACCAGAGGTGCGGCATGGCGTTCCAGAGCATCCTCAAACCAGCGGTTCAGCTCACCGGTCGGCACACGGGCGTTCCACACGGCACAGGCCTCGCGCACGGCAGGCAGAAGCCGATGGATGGAAGCGCCTGTCAGGGCTGAGAACGTCACCACCGGCACACCACGCATCTGCGCCAGAGAAATGCTCAGACGGTCCAGAATGGCCTGCCGCGTGGCATTTCTGTCTTCCACCGCATCCCATTTGTTCAATGCCAGAACACAGGCACGGCCTTCGCGCTCAATCAGGCGGGCAATCTGCAAATCCTGCTCATGCACCCCCAGCGTGGCGTCCAGAACCAGCACTGCCACTTCCGCCATTTTCAGGGCTTCAATGGAGGCTGAGACCGACATTTTTTCCAGCGCTTCATCAATCCGCGCTTTACGACGCAAACCGGCGGTATCCACAACCTCGAACACATCGCCTTCATCATGCAGCGTCACCGCCACAGAATCGCGCGTCAGGCCGGGTTCCGGGCCGGTAATCATCCGCTCTTCACCCAGCAGGGCATTCAGCAGGGTTGATTTCCCCGCGTTCGGGCGGCCAACAATGGCGATGCGGATCGGGCCGGCGGGCCGGGCCGGAAGAACGATTTCCGCGTCCGGGTCCTGTGGCTCCGCATCAGCCTCGAATTCGTCCTCTTCTTCCTCAAACTCTGCTTCCGGTTCCGGCGGCAGATGTTCGACAATTTCACCCATCAGGTCGGACAAGCCTTCCCCATGCTCGGCAGAAACCGCAACCGGTTCACCCAGCCCGAGAGAATAGGCTTCCATTGCGGAAGCCGCACCGCCGCGCCCTTCGGCCTTGTTGGCCACCAGCAGAACGGGACGCCCCTGCTTGCGCACCCACGCTGCAAAGTGCTCATCAGCCGGGGTAATCCCCGCACGGGCATCAATACAGAACAGGACGAGCACAGCCTCGCGCACGGCGCTTTCGGAAGAGGCGCGCATACGGCCAAACAGGCTGGTCGGCGCAGCTTCTTCCAGCCCGGCGGTATCCACCAGACGGATGGTACGGCCGCGCAGCAGGGCAAGGCCTTCCTTACGGTCACGCGTTACGCCGGGGGTATCCGCCACCAGCGCCTGACGGCGACCGACAAGGCGGTTAAACAGTGTTGATTTCCCCACATTCGGGCGGCCAACAATGGCGACCAGAGGGAGATCAGCAGAAGGTACAGGCGCAACAGGCCGCATGGGCCGCCGGCGATCAGCCATAAGAGCGAAGCTTTCCGTCGTTGGTGACAATCAGCAGCTGCTCATCAACAACAATTGGGGGAACAAAAGAAACCTGATCCGTGGAATCCACGGAAATGATAGCGCCGGTTGTCGGGTTGACGCGCGCAATGCCGTTGCCCGGCATGGTGCTGACGCACACCAGCTGGCCACCGGCCATGACCGGCCCAATCCATGTCACAATATTTTTGCTGACATCAACGCGTTCAAAGCGACGGAGCTGCGTAATCCAGCGCACGTGGCCCGAGAGGCGGTCGATACAGGCCAGCTGATCATCCTGAGACAGCACATAGAGCCAGTCACCCACACACAACAGACTGTTCTGGCTACCAACGGCACGCTCCCACAGGCGGCGACCGGTCCGGATATCCACCGCAGCCAGAACCTGCGCCATGCTGACAGCGTAAACCGTGCTGTCCACCACCACCGGCAGACCGCGCACACAGGTGAGGTTTAGCGTGCTGGCCTGACTGCCGACGTTGCCGAGCATATCGCTCCACACAACCTCGCCACTCTCTGCACGGAAGGCGACAAGATCGCCCCCACCAAAACCAGCAACCACAACACCATTCACCACAGCCGGAGCAGGCTGACCAAATGCGGTCGTATCTGCTGCTGTCGCCGTATAGGACCACAACTGGTTACCGGTTGCCGCATCCAGCGCAAACAGGCGCTCATCAATGGTGGCAAAGAACACGCGACCATCCGCAATGGTCGGCGCAGAGCGACCGGGCGTCCCAAAGTCGGAACGCCACTTCACCTTGCCCGTCGCAGCGTTAACGGCCAGCGCCTGCGAGATACCGTCAACGATATAGACCGTATCCCCGTCCACACCGATGCCGCCGCCAACATTGCTGGACTGGAGCTTTTTCGGTTTGGGGTTGATGGTCCACAGATGGGACATATGCGGCCAGCTAAAGGCCCGCACCACGCAGCGCGCATCCATGATGAACAGACGCCCGTTATGCACCACAGGCGGAGACTGGATCAGCCCGCGCCCGAAATCACCCAGAGCCGCCCATGCCAGCAGGTCAGGCTCGGAAATACCGGCGCCAACATCTTTCGTCCAGCGCGGATGCAGACCGCCCCAGCGGTAGTTGCTCCCGACATGCGACGTTACGCGACCCACCAGCGGCCAGTCTGAAACCGAAATCGCTTCCGGCAAGGTAATGGCCGTATGGTCTTCCTTATCAACCGTCAGCCCGGCACCGGAAGAGAGCACATTCGTGCGGTGGCCCGCCAGAATGGGTTTTTCGTCTTCATCAAACAGGCTGCACCCTGCCAGCACGGGCATCATGGCAGCCCCGGCCAGCAGTTTTCTGCGCGCTACAGACGGACGACCAAAAAAACCGGAACGTGTTTTGTTACTCATGGTGCCTTACCCTGCCGACGGATCAAGAGCCTGGGACAGCGCCTGAGCCCTGTTCCGCACGCCCGAAGGAACGTCCTGCGCCGCGGCGAGCACGGCAAATTTCTTGCGGGCATCATCCAGATGCCCTTCACGAATATCCAGCGTCGCCAGAGCTTCTGTCGCCAGACCATTCCATGCCTTACCGCTCCCGGTCAGCAGGGAAAGACGGGACCGCAGCGTTGCCGGGTCTCCCGCATCAAGCTGTTTCTGGCACCACAGAAGCGTCGCCAGATCTCGCAGAACCGGGTCAGCGCTCTGATCCATCTGCACGGCATCCCATGCCGCAAGCGCTGCTTTCACATCACCATGCGCAGCCTGCACACCGCCTTCCTGCAGGCGCGCAAGCGTTGCGATACCTTTCGGCCCAGTGGCCACAAGTTTCTGCAGGGCAGCCAGCCCGGTCTGGGCGGTTTCACCAAGCTGGGTCGGTGTTGCGGGAGCAGGCGGAAGGTGATCTGTCTCGCGCAGGGCCGTCAGATAAGACCCGGTTGCCGCAAGAGACGCAGACTTCAGGCTGGACAGGTGCCAGGAGCACGCGCCAGCCCCAATCACGACGGCGGCAATAACCCCCAGCCCCAATCCGGCATAACGGCGAGCCGTCTGACGCAGGCGTTCAGCCTTCAATTCGTCATCAACTTCCTTGAAAACATCTTCTGCCACGTCTGGCTGGCCCCGTTCTGACTATGATGCGTGTGTAATCGGCACTTCTGCCCTATGCACACACATCATACAAGTCACCTGCGAGAAAGACACCCCTTATCCTACGCGGCAGAGGGAAGCGCTTTAGTGCGCTCCACCGCCGAATTTTGCACTGGCTGCTTTCAGGGAGGCCGTCAGATGCACAAAATTCCCGGCAATCCGCTTCTGCACTACAGCGCTGCCTTCATGAATATGCGCGATTTTATCACGCGCTTCATTACTGATGGCTGTCTCTTCCTTGTTGGCCGTGCGTGCCACACAGGTGTTGTAAGCCCGGGCGGCTTTTTCGTACGCCGTCACCTTGTCCACGCTGGCATTGTAACGCTCAACGGAAGACACATCGACAGACGGTGCCGTGGGCTCCGCCCCACATGCGGGCGCACCCCAAGCGCCGGTTGCTGCCTGAGCGGCCCCGGAGTCTGCCAGGGCAACGCCAGCCAGCAGACCACCCAAAACCAGAAAAAAACCTTTCCTCATTCCCAATTTCCCTGTCCTGCACGACGTGTCCTGCCCGAACCTTCGGGCGGCTGTCGGAATACCTGCGGTTCATGACACAGGCCGTGCAAATGTCCATCCCCAGCCCTTGTGGACCCGCTTGTGGGCCAGAATACGGCATAATGAGGCTATCTCCTTCTGACACTTGGAAAAACAGGACGAGGCCCGTATAGAATCCATCCAATGCGCATTCTCTTCATCACGGCCACACGGCTTGGCGATGCCGTGCTCTCGACCGGCCTTCTGGCCCACCTCATCCGTACTTATCCGAATGCGCGCTTCACCATTGCCTGCGGGCCCGTGGCGGCCGGATTATTCGAGAACCTGCCCGGACTCGAACGCGTGATCGTCATGACCAAACGCACGCATGACCGGCACTGGCTGGATTTGTGGAAAGCCTGCATCGGCCAGAAGTGGGATCTGGCGATTGACTTGCGCGGCTCGGCCACCACATTTTTCCTGCGCACCCGCAAACGGCTGATTATGCGCGGGGGCCGCCGCCCAGGCCTGCGGCTGAACCATCTTGGCCAGTTGCTCCGCCTTTCCCCGCCGCCGATGCCGACCGTGTGGCTCTCCGAGGCAGATAAGAAACTCGCCAGCCAGATCACTCCCTCGGATACCGGGCCGATCATCGCTCTTGGCCCCACAGCCAACTGGACCGGGAAAATCTGGCCAACTGAGCGTTATCTGCCGCTTTGGGCCGAACTGTCCCGCCAATACCCCGCAGCCCGACCGGCTATTTTCTACGGCCCCGGAGAGCAGGAACGCGCCCTCGCCCTCCCCGTGCTGGAAGCCTTGCCTAACGCCATTGATGCCGGAGGCCGCTTCTCTCTGACGCAGGTTGCTGCCATGCTGGCCCGGTGCAGTCTGTTTATCGGGAACGATTCCGGCCTGATGCATCTGGCTGCCGCTGCGGGCACACCCACTCTTGGGCTGTTCGGCCCCTCCCGTGCCTCGGAATATGCCCCCTCCGGGCGCTGTGCCACATGGGTTGCCGCTCCCGGACCGGAGGGAGACGCACCTATTGCCGGACTATCTCTGGCTGTTGTTGTTCAGGCCGCGTCCACCCTGCTGGCGGAGACCCAATCATGACTGCGCATTCCCCCACCGCTGCCCCGCTTCGCGTTGCGCACGTCATGGCTGGCGCACCCACCGGCGGGGCGGAATTGTTTTTTGAGCGGCTTTGCATCGCGCAGGCCGCGTCCGGCTTGTCCGTTCTGCCCGTCATCCGGCGAGACGCTGCGCGCGCAGCCCGACTTCAGGCAGGTGGCGTCAAACCCTGTGAACTCAAATTTGGTGGCCTGACAGACTGGCGCACCCGCCCGCAGCTCCGCACACAGCTCAAACAGTTTGCCCCGCGCGTCACCGTCGCGTGGATGAACAGGGCCGCCCGCTTCACCCCGCAAGGGGACTGGATTCTGGCGGGCCGCCTCGGCGGGTTTTATGACCTCTCCTATTACCGCCGCTGCTCGCACCTTATCGGCAATACGCACGGGCTGGTGCGCTGGATGCGGGAACAGGGCTGGCCGCAGGACCGGGTGCATTACCTCCCCAATTTTGCAACGGAACTGGCCAATACCGCGCCGGTTCGCCCAGCGGGCCTGCCCCCCGGCGCACCCTTCCTGCTGTCATTAGGCCGCCTGCACACCAACAAGGCGTTTGATGTACTCATCCGCGCCATGGCCCATTTGCCGGGCGTATGGCTGGTTATTGCTGGGGAGGGCCCGGAACGCGCTGCGCTGGAAGATCTTGCGCGCAAGGAAGGTGTGGCAGGCCGCGTGCTGATGCCCGGCTGGGCGACGCACCCGGGCGGCCTGATTCGCGCCTGCACAGCCCTCGTCTGCCCCTCCAGGCATGAACCGCTGGGCAATGTGGTGATTGAAGGCTTCTCGGCCCAAAAGCCGGTGGTTGCAGCGGCGTCTCAGGGCCCGACGGAACTGATCCGCTCTGGAGAAAACGGCCTGCTGGCCCCTGTGGAAGATGACCGCACCCTCGCCCGCCGACTTGCCTCCGTGCTGGAAGACCCGGTGCGGGCCAGCAAACTCGCAGCCGCAGGCCGGGCGGATTATGAGCAGACCTTTGCAACAGCACCTGTGCTGAAAGCGTGGTCGGACTTTCTTTCCACCGTGGAGAAAGCCTGATGTGCGGCATTGGCGGTCTGGTTTACACACGCGGCACACAGCCCTGCGGGCAGGATGTGCTGGACCGCATGGCTGCCGCCTTGCAGCATCGCGGCCCGGATGGCGCACWTTTTGCCCGTTTTCCGCATGCTGACCTGATCCATACCCGCCTGTCCATTATTGATATTGCGGGCGGAGACCAGCCTCTTTCCGCTGGCTCCGGCACGCTGATCGCCAATGGCGAGATTTATAATGACCCGGAGATTCGCGCGCAGATCGGCCCGGAACACTTCAGGACCGGCAGTGATTGCGAATCCCCCCTCCGGCTGTGGGAACGCCACGGCGCGGATTTCCCCCGCCATCTGCGCGGCATGTATGCCATTGCACTGTATGACAGCGCACAGGATGAGCTACTGCTCTCTCGTGACCCGTTTGGCATAAAGCCTCTCTATTTCACGGAGTTTGACGGCGGCGTCGCCTTTGCATCGGAACCCGCTGTATTACTGGCGGCAAATCTCGCGCCCCGCACAGCCTCCCCCACCGCGCGGGATGAACTGCTGCAACTTCAGCTCACCACCGGCCGGGAGACCATTTTCAAAGGCATTTCCCGCGTGCTGCCCGGTGAGACCCTGCGCATTGTGCAGGGCCGTATTCTGGACCGCCAGCGCCTGTCGCCCCTGCCGTCTCAGCCCAACACGCAGCCACCCCTGACGGAAGAAACCGCACTGGCGCAGCTGGATGAGGCGCTCATGAACAGCGTGCAGGCGCATGAACGCGCTGACGTACCGTTCGGCCTGTTTCTATCTGGCGGCATCGACAGCGCCAGCCTGCTAACCGCCATGAGCCGCCTGCCGCGTCCTGAAAAACTGCGCACCTGGACAGCCGTTTTTGATGCGCCCAATGCCGCGAATGAAGCGGAAGCCGCCGCAGCCCTTGCCCGTGGCGCACAGGCCGAGCATCAGACCGTGCGCATTACCGCCGACAAGGTCTGGCAGCATCTGCCCGCCATTGTCGCCTGCATGGATGACCCGGCCGCCGATTACGCCATTATCCCCACGTGGTTTCTGGCGCAGGAAGCCACAAAAGATGTCCGCGTGATCCTGTCTGGTGAGGGCGGTGACGAACTCTTTGCAGGCTATGGCCGGTATCGTTCCGCCGTGCGCCCGTGGTGGCAGGGTGGCCGCCGCATGTGGCGGCATGGCATGTTTGACAGTCTGGACATCCTCCGCAACCGCCCGACCCGCTGGCGCGATGGTATTATGGCAGCCGAAATGGCTGCGCCCTCTGTCCCAACCCGCCTTTCCACCGCACAGGCTATTGATATTGCCGAATGGCTCCCCAATGATCTGCTGCTCAAGCTGGACCGCTGCCTGATGGCACATGGGCTGGAAGGACGCACGCCCCTGCTGGACCCGGTCGTGGCGGATCTGGCATGGCGCCTGCCGGATAGCCTGCGCGTGCGTGGAGACAAGGGCAAATGGCTGCTGCGCCGCTGGCTGGAACAGCACTGCCCGGCAGCTCGCCCCTTTGCCCCCAAACAGGGCTTTACCGTGCCGATTGCGGCCTGGATTGCAGAAGACGGCGCGCGACTGGGCCAACTGGTTGCACAACAGGAGTGCATTCAGGAAATTGCCAAACCCGAGCGGGTACGCGCACTCTTTCAGGCTGCGGCTGGCCGTAAAACCGGCCCTGCTGCCTGGACGTTACTGTTCTATGCCTTATGGCACCGGACACATATCCGCGGGCTGGCCCCGACGGGTGACGTTTTTGAAACACTCAACCAGTCCTCTTGAGGTCTGCACCATCATCGGGAGCACCTGTCATGCCGACCCCTTCCCATAGTGCCCTGCTGGAAAACCGGACCGTCCTCAAACTTTCTGGCGCGGACCGCGTAAAGTTCCTGCAAGGGCTCGTGACGGCGGATGTCGCCGCCCTAGAGCCCGGACAGGCCACATGGTCCGCCTGCCTCACCCCGCAGGGCCGCTGGCAGGCCGATTTCTTTCTGGTGGCAGACCCGGATGACACCTGCCTGCTGCTGGACTGCGCCAGTGAACAGGCCGAGGGCCTGTGCAAACAACTGCTCCGCTTCCGCCTGCGCGCCGATGTGCAGATGGAAGCCACCGGCATGCGCGTTATGGTCGCATGGGGTGAGGCCCCCGATGCTGCCCTGATGGAAAACACCATCAGCTTTGCAGACCCCCGCCTGCCTGCCGCCGGATGGCGTTTGCTTGATGTGCCGGAAGACACGCAGCCTACCGACACCCCGCAGGACTACAATCTGCACCGGCTGGTTCTGGGCCTGCCCGATGGCGTGCAGGATTGTGAAGTCGGCCGCACGCTGGCCGCGGAAGCCAACATGGATCTGCTTGGCGGCGTTTCATGGAGCAAGGGCTGCTTTATGGGGCAGGAAGTCACAGCCCGGATGCATTACCGCACTCTGGTCAAACGCCGGATGGTCCCCGTTGCCTGCACCGGCCCCTTACCTGCCCCCGGCACCCCGATTCTTGCGAACGGAGTAGAGGTTGGCACGCTCTGTTCCTCACAGGATCATGTCGGCCTTGCCTTGCTCAAAACCAGCGCAGCGACGGCACAAACACTCGACTGCGGCGGCCACCATGTTGTGCCCCGCCCGCCAGTCTGGCTTACCGCGGCCCTCACGCCGCCTCAGCCTTCCTCTTCCACACCCAACCCGGACTCATCTGCATCCTCATGACCTATCAGGCTCCAACCCCCGCCGCCCTTTCCAGCATGCTGGACGTTGTAAAATTTGACGCCTCCGGCCTGCTTGCCGCCATTGCCCAGCAGCATGACACGGGCGAAGTGCTGATGATTGCGTGGATGACGCGCGAAGCCCTGCAGGAAACGCTGGAAACAGGTCGCGTCTGCTACTTCTCCCGCAGCCGCCAGAAACTGTGGCGTAAAGGCGAAACCTCCGGGCAGATTCAGCATCTGGTTGAAGCGCGTCTGGATTGCGATGCCGATGCCGTGCTGCTGCTGGTCAACCAGATTGGCGTCGCCTGCCACACGGGTCGCCGCAGCTGCTTTTACCGCGCCTTCGGCCCCGAAGGACTGGTAGAACTGACCAAACCGGAAATCGACCCGAACGCCTTGTATGGCAAAAAGGCCTGAACAGACGTTCGAGCGGGGCGGCAACTCTGCCGCCCTTTTCTCTAACAGACTTATTTTAAAACCCGACGCTCTCTGATGCACTGCGTCGCCAAGCACCGCACCCCCGCGCAAAAAACCGCCAAAATCAGGCCTTTTCTGCGTTGGCCTTCTCCTGTCCCCCGTCAGCCAGAAGCTGAAGCACAGCGTCCGCAGCAGCATCGGCTGGCAGCTTACCCCCCGGCCCCTGCAAACCATGCAGAACGGTTTTAAAGGCTTCTTTCTGCCCATTCGCCAGCTTTGGGTTTTCAAACAGGGCCCGCACGGCACTGGCCAGCACGGAGGGGCGACACTGTTCCTGCAACAGTTCTGGCACAATAGCTCGCCCGGCCAGCAGATTGACCATGGCCACATACGGCACGCGGATCAGCCGCCGTGCCATGAAGGCCGTCAGCGGATTAACGCGATACGTCACCGCCATGGGCACGCCTGCCAGCGCAAGTTCCAGCGTTGAGGTTCCGGATTTTGTCAGAGCCGCACCAGCAGCGGCAAACGCATCATGCTTGTCCTGCACGTCCGTCACAATCACAGGCCGAACTGGCCAGCGAGCTGTCTCTCGTGCCACCGTTGCTGCCACAACGGGGGATACCGGAATAACCGGCACCACATCCGGCATGTCCCGCTGCAACAGGGCCAGCATCTTCCCGAAGACTGGCAACAGGCGCGGTGCTTCCGAACGACGACTCCCGGGCATCAGGATCAACACCCGAGCGCCTTCTTTCAGACCGTGTTGCTGATAAAACCGCGCCGCATCCCCTGTCTCCGCACCGGATTGCAAAACCGGATGCCCGACAAATTTGGTCAGCAGACCATGTTTGCTAAAAAACTCTTCCTCAAACGGCAGCAGGCACAGCAGCTCTTCCCACAGGCCGGGAAATTCCTTCACCCGCTTCTGCCGCCATGCCCAGACTTGCGGGGCCACATAATGCACACGCGGGATGCCAAGCCCGGCAATGCGCTTCAGCAACCGCAAGGCAAAACCGGGACTGTCGATCGTCACCACAAGGTCTGGCCTGCGGGCTTCAATATCCTGCACAGCTTCATTCAGCCGGGCAGAGAGGGAACGCAGGCGCGGCAGCACCTCCACCAGCCCCATCACGGCGAGATCCCGCATCGGGAACAGGCTGTGCAGCCCCCGCTCCTCCATCCGCACACCGCCTACACCCGCAAAGCGGATGGCGGGGTTCCGAGCGCGCAACGCGTGCATCAGGCGGGCACCCAGCACGTCACCACTGGCCTCACCAGCCAGAATCCAGATCAAAGGGGCGGCAGAAGAAGGAGCATTCACAACCATTCCTCACGCATACCGGGCCACCTGAGGCAGCACAATGTCCACTTTATGTTCGGTATCGGCTTATGACGTCATAAAGCCCGGTGCACCAACGGATAGCGGCTGCTCACACACGCCAGGTGGCCACAGGGAGGGGCTGCAAACCTCAGAAAAACCTTTTCGTTACAGCCGCGTCCATCTTATGCCCTGCTGTATAGGGAAAAACACCAGACATGGCAGAAAGGGGTCTCGTGACTGTTAGCCAATATCTCAAAGAATGGACGGACGATCCGGTCAAAAACGTTCTGGCCGGGATGGTCGGAACCTTTGCGCTGATCCCGGAAGTCATCGCCTTTTCTTACGCAGCGGGCGTAGCCCCTGCAGTGGGGCTGTTTGCCTCCTTTGTCATCAGCATTGCCATTGCCATCACGGGTGGCCGACCGGGGATGATTTCCGGGGCCGCCGGCTCCGTTGCTCTGGTCGCAGCAGATCTCGTGCACGGATACGGGTTTGATTATCTGCTGCTCGCCACCCTGCTGGCCGGTGCGTTCCAGATCGTGTTCGGCCTGCTCAAGCTGCAAAGCATGATGCGCTTTGTCTCGCGTGAGGTGGAGACAGGCTTTGTGAACGCGCTCGGCCTGCTGATCTTTTCCGCCCAGATTCCGCAGATGCTGCATGTCACCTGGCATACCTATGCGCTGATCGCTCTGGGGCTGGCCATTGTCTATCTGCTGCCGCGCATCACCACCGTTATCCCCTCCCCGCTTATCTGCATTCTGGTGCTTACCGGGCTCACCATGCTCGTGCCCATGCCGGTTCATGTGGTGTCTGATCTGGGCGCGCTGCCCACCGGCCTGCCGTCCCTCACGCTGCCGCATGTACCCATGACGGTGGAAACCTTTAAAATCGTGCTGCCCTATGCCTTTGCCATGGCCATGGTCGGGCTTCTGGAATCCCTCATGACCGCCACCGTTGTGGATGAAATGACGGACACCCACAGCAACAAGCGCATGGAATGTACGGGGCTTGGTATTTCCAACATGTTTGTCGGCCTGTTTGGCGGCATGGCCGGCTGCGGGATGATCGGCCAGACCGTGGGCAACCTCCGATATGGCGGACGCGGTCGTCTCTCCACCTTTACCGCCGGGGCCTTCCTGCTTCTGCTGCTGGTGGCCTGCCACGGGTTTGTAGCCCGCGTTCCGGTGGCGGCTCTGGTTGCCATCATGATCATGGTGTCCGTCAGCACGTTCTCATGGTCGTCCCTGCGTGACCTTGTGCGGCATCCGCGCCTGTCTTCCACCGTCATGCTGGTGACCGTTATCGTTGTGGTCCTCACGCATGATCTGGCCGCCGGGGTCGCCTGTGGCGTGCTGCTCAGCGGGCTGTTCTTCTCCTTTCAGGTCATGACACTTCTGAAAGTGAACAACACGCTGAGCGCTGATAGCACTACCCGTACCTACCATGTGCAGGGGCAGGTCTTTTTTGCCTCCGCCAGCCTGCTGTCTGACGCTGTTGATTTTCAGGATACCGCCAGCCACATCGTGCTGGACCTGAAAGACGCGCGGCTATGGGACATCAGTGCAGCTGATACGCTGGAGAAAATCGTCTCCCGCCTGCAAGGGCGCGGCAAGACGGTGCAGATCATGAACCCGGATGCCCGCGCAGCACAACTACTCAACGCGCTGGGGCATGACACCCTTCTGGCGGACACACAGACGCACCCTGCGGCTTAATCCGCGTTTTACAACACTCTGCAAAAAGCCCCGCCAGAACCAGCGTCTGGCGGGGCTTTTTGTATCTGGGCATTTCCTCTGATGAAAAACTCAAACCTCAGACGGTTCGTTTCCCCGGTTTCGGCACCAGCCGCAAGGAAAGCAAAACGGCAGCAATCGCCGCGTAAATAAACGGCTCCGTGTGCCAGGTTTTAAAGGCAATGGCGTAGTGAACAGAGGCCAGAATCATGGCCACATAAACCAGCTTATGCAACTTCGCCCAGCGCCGCCCCAAAGCGATGATAGCCTTTCGAGTGGAGGTCAGCGCCAGCGCCAGCAAGATCAGGAACGTCAGCAGGCCGAAGGTCAGGAACGGACGGCTGGTAAAGTCCTTCCACAAGACATGCGTATCAAAATGCCGTGCCACACCAACATAAAATACCACATGCAGCGCCGCATAACTAAAGGCCAGCAACCCTAACGGGCGGCGATAGACCATAAAGTCCAGCCCGACAAAACGCTTAAGCGGGCTAACCGCCAGCGAGATCAGCAAGAAGCGGAACGCCCAGCGCCCGAAATCATGTAGGCAGACAGAAACCGGGTTCGGCCCTAATGTGTTCGCCATCCCCTGTGCAATGTCAGACACGGCGGGAATCAGACAAAACAGATAGAGAAAAATCTGCCGTGTCAGCGGAGAAAAACGGGAACGCCGCCGCCGGCCAGAAGAGGGTGGTGCCATCCGCCTAAAAATCCTTCCGCAAATCCATACCGCGATACAAACCGGCCACCTGTTCTGCATAGCCATTGAACAGCCTCGTAGGTCGCCGCGCCGTTCTGAACAGGCTACCCTCCCCGATAATCTGCTCGCTCGACTGGCTCCAGCGCGGATGGTCCACGTCCGGATTCACATTGGCGTAAAAACCATATTCATCCGGGGCCATCTGGTTCCAGCTCGTCGGCGGCTGCTGATCTGTCACAGTAATGCGGGTAATGGATTTGATGCCCTTAAATCCATACTTCCAGGGCACTACCAGCCGGATGGGCGCACCATTCTGCGCGGGCAGTGCCTCGCCATACACACCTGTCGCCAGCAAGGTGAGCGGGTGCATCGCTTCGTCCAGCCGTAACCCTTCCACATAGGGCCAACGCAGGGAGAACAGGCCTCCCCGCTGGCCGGGCATTTCAGAAGGCCGGACAACAGCCGTAAACGCCACATATTTTGCCCCCGCCTTCACCCCAGCGGCCCGCAGCAACGCCCCCAGTTCAAACCCCTGCCAGGGAATGACCATGGACCACGCTTCCACGCACCGCATCCGATACAGCCGGTCTTCATGCCCAAAGCGGGCACTCAGCGCATCCAGATCCCAGACCTGCGGATGCTCCACCAGTCCATCCACCTGCACCTGCCAGGGGCGAGGATGAAAGCCACCGGACAGTTCTGCCGGGTCGCTCTTCTCCATCCCGAATTCATAAAAATTATTATAATGCGTGACATCATCCCGAGGCGTCGGGGTTTCCGCTGCGGGCCAACCGCGCGTGGACGCCGCAACAGGCGCATCAGCCTGCACCATACCGGGCCTCAACCCGCCTGCCAGAACCCCGCCCACTGCTGTGCCTAGCAACGCCCGGCGCGAGAAAAACAGCCGTCGGGGCGTAATGTCCGAGGAATCCGGGCGAGGATAGCGATACACAGCCATAGGAAAGCCCCTTCCTTTTTACGTGAGCAGAACTGCTCCGTGCAGTGAAAACAAAAGTGCCGCCACTGTATATGGAAAACGTCCTGAATACGCTTTCTTCTTATGCAGCATTCAGCGCAAAGGAACCATGCAGGAAACCGCATGAGAACTTCGACCGTTTCTGCCATAGTTGCCGCACGCAAAATAACAGGGACTTGCAGAATGACCACGCAGCAGACCATTGGATTTATCGGCTTTGGCGCCATGGCCAGCCGGATGGGAGATAATCTCAAAAAAGCTGGCTACGCTCTGGTTGCCTACACGCCCTCCGGCAAAGGCGGTGACGGCTCCACGCCCTTCCTGCCCTCCCCTGCCGACGTGGCAAAAAAAGCAGACATCGTCCTCGTCTGCGTGCCGGATGATGAAGCCCTTGCCGCCGCCATGTATGGCGAGAACGGCGCACTGGCTGGCATGCATGAAAATCAGCTTTTGCTGAACACCAGCTCCGTCTCACCCGAAGCCACGGATGCCCTGCAGAAAGCCGGGGAAGAAAAAGGCGTCAGCGTGATTGACTGCCCCGTCTCCGGCAGCACGCCGGAAGCAGAAGCCGGGGCTCTGGTTGTGCTGGCAGGCGGGGATGACGCCCTGATTGCCCGCGCCCAGCCTGTCTTTGACTGCATTGGCAAAACCACCGTACATGCAGGCCCCTCCGGCAGCGGCGCACGGCTGAAGCTGGTGATTAACGGCATTATGGGCGCAGGTCTGGCCGCTGTGGCGGAAACCATCGCCTATGGACTAGCTGCTGGGCTGGACCGTTCCATGCTGTTCGATGCGCTGGGCGAGGTTGCCGTGATTTCCCCGCACCACAAACGCAAGATCCGTGCCGCCAAGGATGGTGACTTCACGCCGCAATTCCCCACCCGCCTGATGCAGAAAGACATGCGCCTGCTGCTGGATGCCGGAGCGCGTCTGGCTGTGCCCATGCCCACCATGGCCGCAACCACGCAGCAACTCTCCCTGACACGCCGCGCGGCCGCGAACGAGGATTACTCTGCGCTGATTGGCGTTATGGAACACATCGTCGCCAACGATGCCTGACGGCTCTGCCCCGCAGCAAAACACCCGCTCCCTTGCCGACCTCCGCAATATCGGCAAGGCGGCGCTGGCGGATTTTGCCGTTCTGCCACAAAACCCGGCAACGGCATGACCCGTGCGTGCGTGATGTTTTCGCGGCAGCCATCCATCAGGCGCGCACCGGAGAGGCGCTAAACTGATGGAGCTTCACGCCAGACCGCAAAATCCGTCAGCAGAACGGGATCTTTCCCGTTTATGAGTCTGCCGCGCCAGAACGCTGAAAGGCGCGCGTAGCTTTCCATCCTGCGCGCATCACAGCCAGCCGGTCTCCCAGCCCTCGGCGCAGACCGGCCTGCGTGCTGCCCCGTTTCAGATCGCGCTCAGCCAGCACAGCAGGCAACGCGGCAAGTCGACCAGAAGTAGAAAGAGAAGCAGCATCACACGCACTCAGGAACGCCTCGCCTTCCTGCCGCAGCCCGGCCTCATCGCTCGGAAACAGATAACGCCCACTCTGTCGCAGGCGCGGCCAGTGCCGCAGCATGGCCCCCGCGCCATAAGCCGCACCACAGGCCTCCAGCCGGACAAGCACGCCCTCATCCCGCACACCCAGTGCTTCCCCCACAGCACGCTGCAAACCGCCAGCACCATCCAGCATCATCTTTCGCCAGGCACTCACATCAGGCTGCGGGTCCAGCTCCGCCTCCCTTGCACCGAGAATGCGTAACAGCGTCTCCCGGCGAAACACACCGCGCTCGAAAGCCAACAAAAGCGGAGGAGCAAGTTCATGGTCCGGCGTTCGTGCGCCCTCCAGCACATCTCGCCACCACTGGAGCCGGATCAGCCCCGCCATGGAGCCGGCTATCGCCGCAGAGCGAGCCGGAGCAAGCGCACGGGTCAGTTCCGTATGAAACGCCAGCAGCACCTCCACATCGGGGCGGACAGAGGCTGGCAGAAAACGCGCGCACAGAGCCCGATCCGGGTCCGCACGCCGCACCGCATCTTCCAGATACCCGGCCCCCAAAGCGTCCTGCTGCATACGCTGCCCGTCTTTCTTCATCCCGCCCCTTTCCACTCCTTTACCCATCCTGACCGTCACCGGCGCTTCAAAAGGCGTGTGAAGGATCTTTTTCCCGCGTGCGACGTTAACGGCAAAGACGGGGCGGCAGGGACAACACTGTGTGACTGGCCCGACAGAAAGCAACATTGTCACACCCCAGTCCCTTGACGCATCTGCCGCCGCCCCATAGCTCTGGATCATGGCGCATGGTCGCCCGCTTTTACCTTTATGGAGTATGTCATGGCTTTTGAACTGCCAGCCCTTCCCTATTCCTACAACGCTCTTGCCGCACGCGGCATGTGCCAGGAAACGCTTGAACTGCATCATGACAAGCACCATCAGGCTTATGTCACGGCTCTGAACAATTTTGTTGAAGCCAACCCCGCTCTGCAGGGCAAGTCTCTCGACGAAATCATTCTGGCTGTTAAAGGCGACAGCACTCAGGCTCCCGTGTTCAACAATGCTGGTCAGCATTGGAACCACATCCTGTTCTGGCAGAACCTCTCCTCCACGGGCGGTGCGATTCCGGACAAGCTGGCTGCAAAAATCAACGGTGACTTCGGCAGCGTTGATGCCTTCAAGGACCAGTTCAAGAAGGCAGCGGCCTCTCAGTTCGGTTCCGGCTGGGCATGGCTGGTTCTGGGTCAGGACGGCAAGCTGGCCGTGACCAAAACCGCCAACGGCTCCAACCCGCTGGCTGAAGGCCAGGGCAAAGTGCTGCTCGGTCTGGATGTGTGGGAACACGCTTACTATCTGGACTTCCGCAACCGTCGTCCGGACTACATCACCAACTACCTGGACAAGCTGGCAAACTACGAGTTCGCTGAAGCTCAGCTGAACGCTGCCTGAGTTTTCTAAGCTCAGTCCGGAAAGAACGCCTCCCTCACCGGAGGCGTTTTTTTTTGCCTGCTTGCCAGCAAAAAATAGCAGCCCTGCATTACCCCCTCTTGATTGTTGCAACAGATATTCCAATCTTTGTTAGCGAGAAAAGACCATGCCGCCATTGCCATAATGGGATGGGGACAAGGCCTTCAGTCGCCTGAGTAGAAGGGACAAGAGGGAAACGATGGATATCGCAAAATTTACAGAACGCTCTCGCGGTTTTTTGCAGGCCGCACAGACTATTGCCATTCGGGATTTTAACCAGCACCTCACGCCGGAGCATCTGCTCAAGGCCATGCTGGATGATGAGGAAGGCGCTGCGTCTTCCCTTATTCGCGCCGCTGGTGGCACGCCTGACGCAGTAAGAGCTGCTAACGAACAGGCTCTGGCCAAACTGCCCAAAGTACAGGGCGGCGGGGCTGGCCAGCCTTCTGCCACACCGGATCTGGTCCGTGTTCTGGATGCCGCCGAACAGGGCGCGCAGAAAGCCGGAGATTCCTTTGTGGCGCAGGACCGTCTGCTGGTGGCCATTGCCGCCTCCGACAGCCCGGCAGGCCGCGCTTTGAAAGAGAACGGCGCCGCGCCGGACGCTCTGGACAAAGCCATTGCCACCATCCGCAAAGGACGCACTGTGACCAGCGAAAACGCTGAAGCCAATTTTGATGCTTTGAAGAAGTATGCCCGTGATGTGACGGAAGTTGCTCAGGCAGGCAAGCTGGACCCCGTGATTGGCCGTGATGAAGAAATTCGTCGTGCCATTCAGGTTCTCGCCCGCCGTAGCAAGAACAACCCGGTTCTGATTGGTGAACCCGGCGTGGGTAAGACCGCCATTGTGGAAGGTCTGGCGCAGCGCATCGTCAATGGTGACGTGCCGGAAGCTCTGAAGAACAAAAAGCTGCTCTCGCTCGACATGGGCGCGCTGGTGGCGGGTGCGAAATATCGCGGTGAGTTTGAAGAACGCCTGAAAGCGGTTCTGAAAGAGATTGAATCCGCCGAAGGGCAGGTCATTCTCTTTATTGATGAGATGCACACGCTGGTCGGCGCTGGCCGTACCGATGGGGCAATGGATGCCTCCAACCTCATCAAGCCGGAACTGGCGCGCGGCACCCTGCACTGCATTGGTGCTACCACGCTGGATGAATACCGCAAATATATCGAAAAGGATGCCGCCCTTGCCCGGCGCTTCCAGCCGGTGTTTGTCGGTGAGCCGTCCGTCGCGGATACCATTTCCATCCTGCGCGGGATCAAGGAAAAGTATGAGCTGCATCACGGTGTCCGGATTACCGACGGCGCACTGGTGTCTGCCGCCACGCTGTCCAACCGCTACATCACGGACCGCTTTCTGCCGGATAAAGCCATCGATCTGATTGACGAGGCGGCCAGCCGCCTGCGCATGCAGATTGACAGCAAGCCGGAAGAACTGGACGAACTCGACCGCCGCATCATTCAGCTCAAGATCGAGCGTGAAGCCCTGCGCAAGGAAGATGACAGCGCCAGCAAGGACCGTCTGGAAGCCGTGGAAGCGGAACTGGCCGATCTGGAAGAAAAGTCTGACGCCATGAGTGCGGCCTGGCATGCGGAAAAAGACCGCGTGAATGCCGTGCAGAAGTTGCAGGAACAGCTGGATCAGGCCCGGTCTGAAGTGGAAGTCGCTCAGCGCAAAGGCGATCTCGGCAAGGCATCTGAGCTGATGTATGGCGTTATCCCCAACCTGCAGGCCCAGATTGCGCAGGCGCAGGAAACGCAGTCCGAAGCCGGTAAGACAGACCTTGTGTCTGAAGCCGTGACGGATCAGGGCGTGGCCTCCGTTGTCTCCCGCTGGACGGGTGTGCCGGTGGACCGCATGCTGGAAGGCGAACGTGCCAAACTGCTGCGGATGGAAGACGACCTGCGGAAATCCGTGGTCGGTCAGGAACCTGCCCTTAAAGCCGTGTCCAACGCGGTGCGTCGTGCCCGTGCAGGGTTGCAGGACCCCAATCGCCCGATTGGCTCCTTCCTGTTCCTCGGCCCGACGGGTGTGGGTAAAACCGAGCTGACCAAAGCTCTGGCCCGCTTCCTGTTTGACGATGAAAAGGCTCTGCTGCGCATCGACATGAGTGAATTCATGGAGAAGCACGCCGTTGCCCGTCTGATTGGTGCCCCTCCGGGTTATGTTGGCTATGAAGAAGGCGGTGTGCTGACAGAAGCCGTGCGGCGTCGGCCTTATCAGGTCATTCTGTTCGACGAAGTTGAAAAAGCGCATGAAGATGTCTTCAACATTCTTCTTCAGGTTCTGGACGATGGTCGTCTCACGGATGGTCAGGGCCGTACGGTGGACTTCCGCAACACCATTATTGTGCTGACCAGCAACCTCGGCTCCGATGTTCTGGCGCATCAGCCGGACGGTGAAACGACCGACATGGTGCAGGCACAGGTGATGAAGGTGGTGCGTGAGCACTTCCGGCCGGAATTTCTGAACCGTCTGGACGAGATCATCCTGTTCTCCCGTCTGCAGAAAGCGGACATGACCAAGATTGTCGATATCCAGATGCGCCGCCTGCAGAACCTGCTGGATGATCGCAAGATCACCCTCAGTCTGGATGATCTGGCCCACGCCTGGCTGGCGAATGAAGGCTATGACCCTGTGTATGGTGCCCGTCCGTTGAAACGGGTTATCCAGCGCAGCCTGCAGAACCCGCTGGCGGAACTGCTGCTGCAGGGGACCATTCACGATGGCGAGAATGTCAAAATCTCCGCCAACGGGGATGGCCTGCTCATCAACGGTCAGGAAGCCGCTGCGGCTCTTGCCTGATCGCCCTGCAAACAGGCACAACGGAAACGGGAAGGCTCAGGCCTTCCCGTTTTTTATTGTGCGCATCACAAAGGGAGTTTCCTTATGGCAGAACCCAACTGGCTGATCTGGGCCCGTGAAATTCAGGGCATTTCCCAGACCGGCCTGACCTACGCCAAAGACCCTTTTGACAAAGAGCGTTATGAAATGCTGCGCACCCTCGCCGCCCGGATGATGGCGGAAGGCAGCGGTCTCCCTGCCGGGAAAATTGAAACCATTTTTCAGGAACAGGCTGGTTACGCGACACCAAAACTGGAAGTGCGCGTCGGCGTGTTTGATAAAGACGGCCGTATTCTGATGGTGCGGGAAGTGCTGGACCAGAATAAATGGACCGTGCCCGGCGGCTGGACGGATGTGAACCTGACCGCCGCAGACTGCGCCGCCAAAGAAGTGTGGGAAGAAACCGGCTATACCGTCCGCATCACCAAACTCGCCATGGCGCTGGACCGCACCACACAGGGCCACCAGCCCCCGGAAGCCTTTACCGTCACCAAACTATTTTTTCTGGGAGAACTGACAGGCGGCAGCCCCACCACCAGTATTGAAACCAGTGAAGTGCGTTTCTTCGCCCATGATGAAATTCCGACGGATCTTTCAATAGGCCGGGTTCTGCCCCAGCAGATCGAACGCCTCTTCGCGCACCACGCGACCCCTACCCTGCCCACCGAGTTCGACTGAATCGCCTTCACCGCCGGCCTCTCAGCGTCTTCATGACGAGAGGGTGCCGCAGGTGCTAAGACAGGTTTCCCTACCTTATCGAGACCCAACCTATGCCGAGCCCCAACCCCCTGATCCTGTCTTTTGGAAGCATTAATATTGACGTCACCGCCCGGGCTGTCCGTTTGCCGTGCCCCGGCGAGACTGTGCACGGCGAAAGCTATGCCGTCATGCTCGGCGGCAAAGGTAGCAATCAGGCCGCCGCTGCGGGACGATTAGCTGCCGGATCTGGCATTCAGGTGGCTTTGGCCGGGCGCATCGGTCAGGACAGCTTTGGTGCGCAGGCCCGTCGGGAACTTGAGCGCTTTGGGGTAGATCTTTCTCCGCTAAGGGAAGATCCCGCGCAGGCAACGGGCATTGCGCTGATTGGGATTGATGGCAGCGGAGAGAACTGCATCACGGTGGTCGGTGGCGCGAACATGGCTGTGGATGAAACGGACGTTGCTGCCGCGTCCGAATGGCTGGAACGTGCAGCCGTTGTTCTATTGCAGCTTGAGGTGCCTCAGCAGGCCGTTCTGGCTGCCGCCCGTAAAGCAAGGGCGGCAGGTGCTCTGGTCGTGCTTGATCCTGCCCCCGCTCCGGAACATGGCCTTCTGGATGCGCTCTGGCAGGAGATTGATATTCTGACGCCAAACGAAAGCGAGACGTTCCAGCTCACAGGGCTTCGGCCAGACACTGTAGAAGACGCTGCAAAGGCTGCTGACCTGCTTTTGGCCAAAGGCGTAAAAGCCGTCCTTGTCAAAATGGGAAGCCGGGGTGTGTTCTGGCATGATGGAACGCAGAGCGGCCATAGCGCGCCCTTCTGCATTGAGCCTGTTGATACTGTGGCTGCCGGGGACTGTTTTAACGCTGGCCTCGCCTTCGCGCTCGCGCAGGGGAAACCTTTCCCTGAGGCTGTCCGTATCGCGTCTGCATGCGGCGCGCTGGCCACGACACGTCATGGTGCTGCTGATGCGGCCCCTGAATGGGAGGCTGTCGTCGCGTTAATGGCGGCTCAGCCAGAGGCATAAACCCGGCTCCCGCGCTGCTCAGTTACGGGATTGCGCCAAACCTCCCACGCTCTCGCGATACGCTAACTGTCCTAACAGAGCGACAAGTGTTTTGGCACACTCCCCGTCCGGATCTTTCTTCGGATCATAAATGGAAACTGTCATTCCCAGACAGCGTCTGTCAGAAACCAGTGGATTGAGAAGCAAGACCATATCAGCCGATGAAAGCCCCGGTGAGCCGGGGCAATCAACAGCTGGCATGACGACCTGATCCAGCACATCAACATCAAAATGCACCCAAAAACCCGCCCCTGAGTGTGACGACAGAAGAGCTTGAATCTTTGCCGAGACCGCCGCTACGCCGATCTTTTGGAAGTCAAAAATATCAATTTGTGTGATGGCGGTGCTGGCAATATCGGGCCATGCGAAATTAGCGTCATGGCTTTCCCGCTCACCAATCTGAATAACATGGTCATCCTGCACCAGAGGGCCTTCGATATCAGGCCATTGGGTCAGAAAGGGTTCACCTCGCCCTGTGGCCAGTGCGAGATCCATTCCCGCAACGCCACTCATAATCTGGCTGGCGTCATAATTCCCCGGATGCCGAAAATCGCTATGTCCATCAAAATGAATAAGAGACAGCGGGCCGTTCCGCCGCGCACCCACAAGCGCCCCGAGTAGAATCGAGCAGTCCCCGCCCAGCACCAGAGCAAAACTCCCGTTCCGGACACTCTGCGCCACACGCTCGGCAAGTGTCAGGCTAAAGGCGCGGATCGCGTAGCCGTTCCGGATGAGTGTTCCCGCAGGAGGCACCCGGCAATAGTGGGGACGAGCCAGCCTTGTGACCGAAGCGTTAGCCCCCAAGGCATCAGCCAGCCCGGCACCCATCAGCACCTCCGGCGCACGCCATGTTCCCGGCTCATGACCCGGATAGAGCGGGCTCAGGCCAAGATTGGTCGGCGCCAGAATAACATCCATCTTACCCAGCCTCCCGCATGAACCCCTCAAAATATTACGGGAAAAGAATGGTCAGGCAAGATGATAAAAAACGGTCAGGCTCATACAGAACCTGACCGTTTCCAAACGTCCACACTACGGAAATTTTACGCCAGCAGCGGTTCAACCTGTTTGAACAGCATTTCAAACCGCGCGCGGTCTTCTGCCTTGATACGCACGGTGATGTTGGCCCCGCTTTCATCATCCGTGCGGTTCAGCACTTCCCCGTGCTGATAGAGCCATGCCGACGCCGCGCCGTCGGAGAGTGGCACGCGGTAGCGAACCTCTTCCATGGTGGCCGTCATCTGCTCGTCAATCAGCGCCATCAGTTCCGGCAGGCCGTCTCCGGTTATCGCGGAAATACCGATAGCATCACCCAGTTGCGCCAGTTCTTCGGGGCCGCCCAGCAGATCAACCTTGTTCAGCACTTCAATCATGCGGCCAGACCAGTCCGGCTCAATCATGTTATCCCGCGCCATGCCTTCCAGAACGTGGAACACATCCTTTTTCTGGGCAGCACTATCCGGATGCGCAATGTCCCGCACATGCAGAATGATGTCGGCTTCCGCCACTTCTTCAAGTGTGGCGCGAAAGGCGGCAATCAGTTCCGTCGGCAGATCACTGATGAACCCCACCGTGTCCGACAGAATGACCCGACGGCCTGATGGCAGCGTGATAGCCCGCATGGTGGGGTCCAGCGTCGCAAACAGCTGGTCTTTTGCGTAAACTGCAGCACCCGTCAGCGCATTGAACAGTGTCGATTTGCCTGCGTTGGTATAGCCAACCAGAGCCACCACCGGGAACGGCACCCGCTTACGCGCCTGCCGATGCAGCCCGCGGGTGCGGCGCACCTGCTCCAGATCTTTCTTGAGGCGGACAATCCGATCACCGATCATCCGGCGGTCGGCCTCAATCTGTGTTTCACCCGGACCACCAAGAAAGCCGAAGCCACCGCGCTGACGTTCCAGATGGGTCCACAATCGCACAAGCCGGGAACGCTGATATTCCAGATGCGCCAGTTCGACCTGCAGCGTCCCTTCCTTCGTCGCAGCGCGTGCGCCGAAGATGTCCAGAATCAGGCCGGTCCGGTCAATCACCTTACAGCCAAACTCGGTTTCCAGATTACGCTGCTGGGCGGGGCTTAGCCGGGCATCCACCACCAGAACGTCAATTTTCTCAGCCTGAACGGCAATTTTGAGCGAATCGACCTGCCCTTTACCCAGCAGGGTTGCTGAACGTCTGGTCCGCAGCAGCAGGGTTGCCTGTAAAACAATTACCAGCCCGATGGAGGCTGCCAGACCCACGGCCTCTTCCAGCCGGGCTTCCGCAGCCCTTACATCCTGATCGTGGGCGGACTTTTCCCAGGGGAGAATAACCGCGCCACGGGTGGCAACGGGTTTTGTATCAGATAAAATCGTCGCCAAGTGTGGGCTCTCTGTCTGTCTGAGCACCGGAATTTGGTGCTTCGAAGATATTGATAGGCACAGTCGGCATGACCGTGCTGATGGCGTGCTTGTAAATCAGCTGTGTATGCTCATCGCGTTTCAGCAAAACGGCGGCATCATCAAACCACGTAATATTGCCCTGCAATTTTACGCCATTCACAAGAAAAACTGTCACAGATGAGCGCGAACGGCGAATCTGACTCAGAAACGCATCCTGCACATTGTATCCGGTGTCCTTATCCACGATGGGAGGCCCTATTCTCATTTTTTGTTACAGCCGGACGATGGCTTGCAGAAGAACTGCAAACACGTCAGCCGACCCCTCGTTCCTCGGACGTTACACCAAGCTGCTTCAGTTTGCGATGCAGCGCACTGCGTTCCATGCCAACAAATATTGCCGTCCGGCTGATATTGCCCCCAAAACGGAGCAACTGGGCCTGCAAGTACTGCGTTTCAAACATATCTCGCGCCTCGCGCAGCGGCAGGCTCATGACATCGGCCGAGGCATCAAACTTCAGCAGGGCCGGAGCCCCTTCCCCGATGGTGGATGGCAGCATTTCCGCGCGAATGGGCTCGACACTGTTGCCCGGCATCATGATCAGCACACGTTCCATCAGGTTCCGCAGTTCACGCGCATTACCCGGCCAGTCATACGCCTGCAGGGCCGCAACGGCATCGGCCGAGAGTTCACGTTGGGGCAGACCAGCCATCTCCGCAGCGCGACGCAAAAACAGTTCTGCAAGGCCCGGAATATCATCCCGCCGTTCCCGCAGGCCCGGCAGACGCAACGGGACAACCGCAAGCCGGTAATACAGATCTTCCCGGAAACGCCCGGCCATGATCTCGGCCTGCAAATCCCGGTTGGTGGTGGCCAGAACGCGGACATCGACTTTCACGCGAGTTGAGCCACCCAGCCGCTCAAACGTCTGGTCCTGCAGAGCGCGAACAATCTTGCCCTGCGTTTCCAGCGGCATATCCGCGACTTCATCCAGCACCAGCGTGCCACCATGCGCTCGTTCCAGCACACCAGTGCGCCGGCCGGTGCCATCAGGCGCGCCTTCCAGCCCGAACAGTTCTTCCTCAAACCGGTTTGGTGCGAGAATGGCGCAGTTCAGGGCTACAAACGGTCCATCGGTGCGGCGGGAACGCGCATGGATCATGCGGGCCGCCACCTCCTTGCCCGAACCGGGACCACCTGTAATCAGCACGCGGGACCCTGTGGGGGCCACACGCTCAATCTGGCCACGCACCGCCGTAATCAAAGCGCTATTGCCAAACAGTTCCGTATCCTGCCCGGCACGCAGGCGCAGTTCCTCATTTTCTCTGGCCAGGCGGGAGGCTTCCAGCGCCCGCCGTACCACAACCAGTAAACGGTCTGCCTGAAATGGCTTTTCAATAAAATCATACGCGCCGTGCTGGAGGGCCGCTACGGCGGTTTCAATCGTCCCATGACCGGAAATCATGATGACCGGCACGGACGGTTCTTCCGCATGCAGGACATTCAGAATCCCCAGCCCATCGAGCTGAGAGTCCCGCAACCAGACATCCAGAATGACCAGAGACGGCCTGCGGGCCCGGAATGCGGCTATGGCTGCATCAGATGTCGCAGCTACCCGTGTTTCGTAGCCCTCATCTTCAAGAATGCCCTCAATGAGCATCCGGATATCGGGCTCATCATCAACAATCAGGATTTCATGAGCCATGGTCGTCCTTCATCGGCAAAATCAGAATAGCCACAGTTCCTGTTTCCTCCGCCCTGTCTTCCAGACGCACCGCACCCCCATGGTCTTCCATAATCTTTTTGACAATGGCCAGACCAAGTCCGGTGCCCTTAGCCTTGTGCGTCACGTATGGCTCGGTCAACCGATGCCTGTCGCCCGAAGGCAGGCCAACGCCGTTATCTGCAACAGAAATTTCGACGTTGCCTTCACTGTCCTTCAGGTCAATCCATACCGCATTGGCTGTGTTTGAGCCATTTCCCTCAACATCACCCTGTTTTGCTGTCATGGCAATGGCATCCGCTGCATTCTGCAGCAGGTTGATCAACGCCTGGCTGATCAGCCGCCGGTCACACCGCACCACCGGCCCTCTGTCCGGCAGGCTGACGTGATAGGTAATTTCAGGATGCGCGTTCCGCTGGAGCACCAGAACTTCCCGTATAATGCGGGAAAGATCCTCATTGGTCATCACCGGCTGCGGCATGCGGGCAAAGGCGGAGAACTCATCCACCATACGCCCAATGTCCCCCACCTGCCGCACAATGGTATCGGCACACTGCGCAAATGTTTCCGGGTCCGAGGTAATTTCCCGCAGGAAGCGCCGCTTTAGCCGCTCCGCGGCAAGCTGGATCGGGGTCAGCGGATTTTTGATTTCATGCGCAATCCGCCGCGCCACATCCGCCCACGCGGCTTTTCGCTGGGCCTGCTGCAGGGCCGTGATGTCATCGAAGGTCATCACGTACCCCTCCGTCACCGTCCCGCGGAGCTCCGCGCCAATCCGCACCAGCAGCATGCGCCGGCTGGTCTCCGGGCCAGTCTGCACTTCCCGCGTAATCACCTGATCGGGCACAGAACGCACGTCGGCCAGCAGTTCCGCAAATTCCGGCACGCGGGTCGCCAGAGCTTCGCCAATAGCGTCCATCAGATCTGTTTGCAGCAGCAGGCAGGCCGCACGGTTGGGCAGTTCAATCCGCTGCTCCACATCCAGCCCGATCACCCCGGCAGACACACCAGAGAGGACCGCTTCCGTAAACCGACGCCGCTCATTGATCTGCCCATACGCCGCCATCAGTTCCGAGCGCTGGCTGGCCAGCTGTTCCGTCATGCGGTTGAAGGCGCGGGAGAGGCTCGTCACCTCATCATCCCGGTTGGCCTCGGGCACATGCACGCCCAGATCACCCTCACTAATCCGGCGAGCCGCCAGAATGAGCAGGCCCAGCGGCTTGGCAATCTGGTTCGCCAGCGCCAGCCCAATCAGCGCCGCTGCGGCCAGTACCAGCAGAGCCACCAGCGCAAAAATCATCACGAACGTCAGCTGGATTTTGGCCCGGTTGCCGTTCAGGCGCCGGTAATCCGCAATCACTTTTTCCGTGCGGTGCATATGTTCCAGAATGGTGGGGTCCACCAGACGGGTAATCACCAGCATCAGCGCGGGGGTCTGAGAAAGCTCGACCACCGCCCGCACTGTGCGTTGATCCGGAGAATCCAGAATGGCCACGTCATTGGAACGCGCCAGCATGGTCGCAGCCGGGGGCGGCAGAGCCTGATCTCCGGCGCGGCTCATCAGACCGCCCGAGGCCACAATCTTGTTGGTAATGGGGTCATACACCAGCGCATCCGTCAGCCCGCGCATGGTGGCCTGACTGTCCAGCATTTCCCCCAGCGCATCATGATCCTGCAGCAGGTTCATGCCGCTGGCCGCCAGTTCGTTCTGGGCGCTCATGATGTAGTTGGACATGGAGAACGCATCGGTGCGGATATTGGCGTTATGTTCCGCCAGATAGCCACGGGAGGCCTCCATGGCTTCATTTAGCGCCGTATTGACCCGGTCGGAAAACCAGATCTGAATGCCGTAATGGAAAAACAGGGTGGCGAACACGCCCACCACCAGCGTCGGCGCGACCGCCACAATCCCGAACAGTGTGACCAGCCGAACATGGAGTCTGGCCCCGGCCAGCCCTTTCCGATGCTCCACCAGCATCGGCCCCACCCGCATGGCCACGGCCAGCAGCAGCAAACCCAGCACCAGACTGTTCAGCAGCAACACCAGCGGCTCGATCACCGCATAATGCCCGAAGGACATCCCGCCCGACAGCACCACAAAGGTTGCAAAGCCAAGGCATAGCGCCAGAGCAGCCAGCGTAAGAGCCACGCTTTTCCGCTCCAGAGACCGTAAAAGCCAGTGGAGCCGGGTCCGGGCCAGAAGAGTGCTCAGAGAAGAGAGGAAGCGCTGCATAAAGGCAGGTTAGACCACACCGCGCACAACGGGAATTTCAAGCTCACGAATTTTTTTGCGCAGCGTATTCCGGTTCAGCCCCAGCATGGCTGCTGCCTTGATCTGATTTCCACGCGTTTCCTGCAATGTCATCTGAATGAGAGGTCGTTCCACCTCTGCAATCACACGCGCATACAGATCATGCAAGGGCATCCCTTCCCGCCCTGCGGTCAGGTAGCGCATGATATGGCGGGAAATGGCATCGGACAACGGTTCTTCCACCACCGCCTTTTCCGCAATGACCTCATGTGCCAGCGGTTCAGCCAGTTCCGCATCAATCAGATCACTGCTGATAGTCTCCTGCGGATAAAGGGCCACAATGCGCCGCATGAGGTTTTCAAGCTCACGCACATTGCCCGGCCAGCGCCAGGATTGCAGGCGCGCCACGGCGGAATCATCCAGCACCCGGCTCCCGGCCCCAGCCTCCCGGCTCTGCGCCAGAAAATGGCGAGCCAGTAACGGAATATCCTCAAGCCGCTCCCGCAGCGGCGGCAGGCGCAGCGGCACAACGTTCAACCGATAATACAAGTCTTCCCGAAAAGTCCCGGCCCGGATAGCCTGCCGCAGATCCCGATGCGTTGCGGCAATAATCCGCACATCCGCCCGGATGGGAGCGCGGCCACCCACGGTGGTAAATTCGCCTTCCTGCAGCACGCGCAACAGCCGCGTCTGCGCTTCCGGCGGCATATCGCCAATTTCATCCAGAAACAGCGTGCCACCCGTCGCCTGTTCAAAGCGCCCCGGGCTTCGGCCTGTCACAGCCCCCGGCACACGCTCCTGCCCGAACAGTTCGCTCTCAATCTGGTCTCGCGGAATGGCGGCCATATTCACGGCAACAAACGGACCACCCCGCCTGCGCCCATATTCATGCAGCGCACGCGCGACCAACTCCTTACCCGTGCCGCTCTCACCGCTAATCATCACGGTCAGGTCAGACGTCGTCAGGCGGGCGATGCTGCGATAAATCCCCTGCATGACGGGGGACTGACCAATCAGCGGCAGGCGTTCTTCCGGGGGCGAGGCCACCGCAGGCTTATCCGCCTCATGCGCCGGGGCCACCAGCGCGCGGGCCACCACACCGAGCAGTTCTTTCAGATCAAACGGCTTGGCCAGATATTCAAACGCGCCACGCTGGGTCGCCTTGACCGCTGTCACCAGATTGGACTGCGCACTCATGACGATAATACGCAGATCCGGCCGGGCCTGCCGGATACGCGGGATCAGATCCAGCCCGCTGCCGTCCGGCATCACCACATCGGTAATCACCAGATCGCCTTCGCCTTCCTCCACCCACTGCCAGAGCGTTGCGGCGTTAGGGGTGGACTGAACCTGATACCCGGCCCGCCCCAGCGCCTGCCCGAGCACGGTACGAATGGAGCGGTCATCATCAGCAACAAGAATAGTCGGCAAAGGTGTCATAGGGGTCAGGTTACACTCAGATACGAAAAGATCATTACAAAAAAAGAACGAAGCTGTCAGATGCTTTCGTTGCCGTCCGGCACTACGGGCAGATACAGGCTGATTTCCGTGCGTCCGGGGCGGCTTTCCACTTCAATCACGCCGCCGTGGTCGTCCATAATCTTGCCGACAAGGGCCAGCCCTAGCCCGCTCCCGCTCATCTTGGTGCTGATGAAGGGTTCAAACAGATGCGGGCGGATGGTCTCTGAAATACCCGGTCCCGTATCCCGCACCGTCACCACCAGCGGCAGATGCCGCCACTGCGAGGTGCCAGGAACGGCCAGGCGAATTCCGGGCCGGTAACTGGTGCTCAGCGTAATCTCACCCGGCTTTTCCGTCTCCCGAATGGCCTCGGCAGCATTCTTGACCAGATTGAGCAACATCTGCACCAGCTGGTCCCGATTCCCCCAGACATGCGGCAGAGACGGATCATACCGTTCCACAATCCGCAGCCCCGCCGCACAGCCTTTGCTGGCCAGCAGCCGCACATGTTCCAGAACGCGATGAATATTCAGGGAGCGATAATCTGCCGGGGCCTCATTAAACACGCCCATCCGCTCAACGAGTGCGTCAATGCGATCCACTTCATCACAGATCAGCGTCGCAAGTTCCTTGTCACTTTCCCCAACGGAATGCTCAAGAATCTGTGCAGCGCCCTTAATGCCGGAAAGCGGATTCCGCACTTCATGCGCCAGCATTTCGGCCATGCCGGACACGCTGCGCGCCGCAGAGCGAAACGCCAACTGACGGTCCAGCGCCCGCGCTGCCGAGGAATCATGGAACGTCAGCAAAATGGAGCCGGGATAATCCAGCACATCCGCCCCCTGCACCGTCACCCCTTCATGGTGAAAGCGCGGGCTGCTGAACACCAGCTCATGCTCAGTGATGGTGCCGCCTTCCTTGCGTACATGCTGCACAAGCAAAAAGACCGGATGATCTTCCGGCACCAGTTCCTCCAGCGCGCTCTGGCAGAGCTGATGGCGGGAGGTCGCAAAAAACTCCTCCGCCGCCGCATTGGCAAAACGCAGCCTGTTCGTAGGGCCGAGCTCCAACACCGGCACAGGCAGGCTGTCCAGAAGCAGACCAGCGGACGGGCTTCCATCCTGAGGCAATGCGGGGCGCTTCATGCAACCTGTGTCATGCCGCGTGCGCCTGCGCATCGGCATGGCGGGAGGCACGAGGTTCGCGCACAGACCCGTCAGCAATCTGCTGATCGTAGAAATCAGAAATCATCGCAATGGCATCCGGCGCGCAGTCCACGCGGTTCACGGCAGCCCGGAACCCGGCAGAATTCGGCAGACCGGCGGAATACCAGGAGACATGCTTGCGCGCCAGACGCAGGCCGGGGCGTTCCCCAAAATGCTCCAGCATCATTTTGTAATGCTCCAGCACAATGGCTTTTTCCGCTTCCAGCGTGGGGTCCGGCACTTCCTCACCCGTCCGCAGAGCGTGTGCGACCTGCGCCAGAAACCACGGACGCCCGTAACATCCGCGCCCGATCATCACGCCATCTGCGCCGGACTGCGCCAGCGCTGTACGGGCATCATCCACCGTCAGAATATCGCCGTTAACAATCACCGGCAGACCAACGGCTTCTTTCACGTTCCGCACAAAGGCCCAGTCTGCCGTGCCGTTATAAAACTGCTGGCGGGTTCGGCCGTGCACGGTGATCATGCGAATACCAGCCTCTTCCGCAATCCGGGCCAGAACCGGTGCATTCAGGTGTGAATGGTCCCACCCCATCCGCATTTTCAGCGTAACTGGCACAGGAACGGCTTTCACCACGGCATCCAGCAGGCGCGCGGCACCAACTTCATCCCGCATCAGCGCGGAACCGGCCATCTGACCAACCGCAACCTTCTTCACCGGGCAGCCGAAATTGATGTCGATCAGGTCCGCACCCCGCCCCACGGCAATCCGGGCGGCCTCTGCCATGGCGTTCGGGTCACACCCGGCCAGCTGCACAGCATTCGGCCCACCGGCATCCGCCACTTCGGCCATCCGCAGGGTTGTGTCATTTTCCCGCACCATGGCCCAGGACGCGATCATCTCGGAGACCACAAGCCCAGCCCCCAGCTTCCGCGCCAGACGACGGAACGGCAGGTCTGTCACGCCGGACATGGGAGCAAGGATAACGGGCGTTTCCAGGCGCACACCGCCCAGATCAATCGGCCGCAATAACGGTTGCGTTTGCACAGTCTTTTCCACTTTGCCTATGATTTAGGCAGATATACGCATTTCCGAGTCGGGAATCAATCTTTTATATCCGTAACGTTTTGGCCGCCCAGGGTTTCCGAACGCCCTTATTTTCAGACCTTTTCGAGCAACTGACGCGCCAGAGCATTATGCTTCTCGGCCAGCAGCACAGGGTCATGGTTTACAAACTGACCATCACGGATCAGCCAGCGCCCGTTGACCATGGAATACGCAACACGCTGAGGCGAGCAGAACAGCAAAGCTGCAACCGGGTCCGACTGCGCGCCAGCATGATCAATTCCGCGCAGATCAAACGCCACAAGATCCGCCGCCATACCGGGTGCCAGATAGCCAATATCATCACGCCCCAGCACAGCCGCCCCGCCACGCGTGGCCAGTTCCAGCACTTCACGCGCCTGCATCATGGGCCGTCCGTCTTCTGTTTCCAGCAACCGGCCAAGCAGCATAGCCTGCCGGGCTTCCCCCAGCATGTGGCTGCCGTCATTGGACGCCGAGCCATCCACGCCCAGCCCAACCCGCATGCCGGACGCCACCATACGCCGCACTGGCGCGATACCTGAGCCAAGCCGCATATTGGAACAGGGGCAATGCGCCATTCCGGTATGCGTTGCGCCAAAACGGCTGATGCCTGCCTCATCCAGCTTGACGCAATGCGCGTGCCATACATCCGCGCCAACCCAGCCGACATCCTCAGCGTATTCCGCTGGCGTCATGTTGAAGCGCTCACGGCTATAGGCAATGTCACTGGCATTTTCGGCCAGATGCGTATGCAGCATGGTGCCGGTCGCGCGCGCCAGTTGGGCGGCCTCACGCATCAGATCCGGGCTGACGGAAAACGGTGAGCATGGTGCCACCACCACACGCTGCATGGCCAGCGGTTCAGGGTCATGGAACGCCTCAATCACCCGCTGCGTGTCGGCCAGAATGGCGGCCTCATCTTCCACAACGCTATCTGGCGGCAAGCCCCCTTTGCTCTCCCCGACACTCATGGACCCGCGCGCCGCGTGAAACCGCATTCCCATCTGTGTCGCGGCCTCAATCTGATCTTCCAGCCGGCTCCCATTGGGAAACAGATAAAGGTGATCACTAGTCGTGGTGCAGCCGGACCACAAAAGCTCGGTCATGGCCGTGCAGGTAGAAACGCGGATCATCTCCGGTGTCAGACCAGCCCAGATCGGATAAAGCGCCTGCAACCAGCCAAACAGCGAGCTATCCTGCGCGGCGGGAATAACGCGGGTGAGTGTCTGATACATATGGTGGTGCGTGTTCACCATGCCGGGCATCACGACATGCCCGGTCATATCCTGCACCTTATCCGCCTGCGGCAACGGGTCTGAGGCTGCACCAACGGCAACAACCTGCCGCCCGCGCACAAGCACCCAGCCGCCTTCAAGCTCCTCACGCTGGTCATTCATCGTCACAACACGCAGGGCGTTTTTCAGCAGGATGGTCGTCATTGGTCTCTTTTTCCAATCACTGAGGCAGAACATGAAAAAGGCCGCACATCAGCCCGATGCGCGGCCTTTGCCAAAAACCTTTCTCCAGAAGCGCTTAAAGCGCTGCCGGATCAGGGCAGCAGAACAGACACCGCCGCCGTGCAGGCAATGCCTTCTTCACGTCCTGTAAAGCCCAGACGTTCAGACGTGGTGGCTTTAACCGAAATCCGACCAACATCCACTTCCAGCAGATCCGCCATCCGCTGACGCATAGCCTGCGCATGCGGGCCAATTTTCGGGCGTTCGCAAATGAGCGTTACATCGGCATTGATCAGCATACCGCCGCGTTCCCGAATACGTTGACCGGCATGCACGAGGAAGCGTGCGCTATCGGCGTCTTTCCATTCGTTCTTACTGGGCGGAAAATGCGTGCCAATATCGCCTTCCGCCAGCGCGCCATAAATGGCGTCACACAACGCATGAATGCCAACATCGGCGTCTGAATGGCCAGCCAGCCCCTTGGTGTGCGGCACGGTAATACCGCAGAGGATCAGCGGACGGCCTTCTTCAAAAGCATGAACATCATACCCCAGCCCGACACGCGGCAGGAGAGTCGGACCAATCAGTCGTTCAAGGCGCACGAGGTCCTCCTCATAAGTCAGCTTGATATTGTCTTCATCACCGGGCACCAGCGCCACGCTAAAGCCTGCCTCTTCCAGCAGCTTTGCGTCATCCGTTGCCGTAGCAGACGCAGCCCCACGATGCAGGTCTAAAAACAGGCCAAAGCGGAAACCCTGCGGCGTTTGCGCCCGGAAGAGATGATCACGCGGCACAGTCCCGGCAATCACACCCTTGTCTTCACGCTTTAGCGTATCGGCAACCGGCACAGCAGGAATGGCACCGGGATGCTCAGCCAGCGCGGAAACAACATTCTGCACCAGTCTGGCCGTCACGTAAGGACGCGCGCCATCATGCACCAGAACCAGATCAGGGCGCTCGCTCTCAGGCAGAGCATCCAGCGCTTCCAGCCCGGCCAGCACGCTGGCCTGACGGGTTTCCCCACCCGCTACAGGCGACAGGACAGCAACGCCGTCCAGCGCTTGCACCAGCATTTCGGGGTCACCCACCGGCTGCACACAGCTTACATGAGGCAAAAGGGCTTCCGCAGCATGGCGGATAACCGGCTGGCCCGCCAGCATCACATATTGCTTCGGCGTTGCAGACCCGCTGGTCGCGGCGTAACGGCTGCCTGTTCCGGCAGCCAGAAGAATGGCAGCTACTCGCATAGTCGGAGCAATGCTGCGGGAAGCCCGAGACGTCAAGGCACAAAATGCGCCTCACAGAACTCTGTCTGCACCACACCAGCCCTTACAAAAGCTGTTTGCTTTTAAAAAGCTGCCTCTTCCGTTTTTACATGAAACTGTTTCTCTCTTTATTCATGTAAATCTTATGAAGCATTCGTCAGCATAGAAAATTTCATCCCTCTCTCTCAAAATAAATGATATAGCTCGCACCAATCACAGCCCCTTATCAGGCCCCATTCTTCTGCGGCTCAGACCAGAGAAACCATGAAAACACTCCTGCTCACCTTTGAATGCCCTCCTGATGTGACCGGGGGCGGCCTGTGCACGTATGTTCAGGAATACATCAACGCCAAAATAGAACGGAGAGAACCGACTGTTATCCTAACGGCCGATTTCAATGTGCATGATGAAGTCTGCACGTATTTTGGCTGCGTCAAGGTGATCCGCTTCAATCCATCCACCGGTGACTCCTTTAAACATATGGGTCACTGGGCGGCGATGAGCTACGAGTTCTCCAATCAGGTCAAAAAAATCATCACGGATGGTTTCAAACCGGACTGGCTTGAAGTGTGCGACGGTTTCGGTCTGGGTTATTTTACGCTTCAGAGAAAGCTATGCCTGGAAGCACCGTTTACAGACCTGAAAGTTCTGGTGACCGCCCACACACCCGTCACTATGATTGATGAATGGGACAAGAAAAATATCTATGAACTGCCAACATATTTCACAAAATATATGGAGCAGTTCTGCTTTCAGGCCGCAGACAAAGTCATTTCCCCCAGCGCCTTTCTGAAAAAGAAACTGCTCACGAAATTTCTGGAAAAAGATGTTCCGATTGATGTTGTGCCCAACCCTTATGAAAAACCCTCCACCAGTCTGGTTTCGGGAAAAGAGGCCAGTGATAACGCGCAGGTTTACGACATTCCTGATTACGCCATTGCCTCCCGCGTTTGTTACTGGAAGGGCATAGAGCATGCGCTGGCGGGGTTTGACCTGTACTGGGCTAATGGTGGCCAGTCATCCCTGTACGTTTACGGATCTGACACGCATTATTTCAAAAACAACAAATCCCTGACAGAAACACTTAGCACCAAATATAGCAAATGGATTGAAAAAGGACTGCTCAAATTTGCAGGCCTAAAAGAACATTCCGAAATTCTTTTCATCAAAAAACATCTCAAGGCTCTCTTTCATCCGTCCCTGTTCGAAAACTACCCTTATTCCGTTATCGAACATATGGCAGATGGTGGCCTTGTTGCCGCCTCTCTGAGTGGCGGACAGGCAGAACTCATCCGGCATGGAGAAAACGGTTTCCTGTTTGACCCGCATTCCCCAAAATCCATTCAGGACGCCATTCTGACAATTGATGCTCTGGAGGATGTTCAAATCCGTTCGATTACGGAAAATGCCATTCAGACCATTAAGGATACCTGCTCTTACACAGCGGTTATGACGCAGAAAGAACAGGTTCTGGCCACAGCCAAACAGAACGCGTCTGGCGCTGCCTTCCCCTTCACATCTGGGAAAGAGCTGACTCATGCAAACGCAAAAAATAGCTCAGCGCTGACGGTTGTCATCCCGCACTACAATCTTGGCACATTACTGATTGAAGCGATTGAAAGCGTCAAATTCAGCAGCCTGCAGGATATCAAAATTCTTGTCGTCGATGATGGATCGACGGACAAAGAATCCGTCATTATTCTAAAAACTCTTGAAGCACGTTACACAAACCTGAAAGTTATTTATAAGAAGAACTCCGGCGTAGCGGAGACCCGAAATATCGGCGTCCAGCACGCCACGACAGACTACATTGCTCTTCTTGACGCCGATGACCTCGTCTGCGTTCCTTACTATGAAGCTGCCCTGAAGATCCTGAACCGTTACAGCAATGTCGGTTTTGTGGGGGCATGGAATGAGGATTTCAACCAGCACGGCCGCCTCCGGCTCTGGCCGACCTTCAACCCTGAAGTCCCGCTCCAGATGATCATGAACACAACCAACTGTCAGGGACTGGTTGTGCGGCGTGATGCCTATCTGGCACACGGCCAGCATGACCCGAACCTTGGCATGCTCCTGGATGACTGGGAATCAACCATTTCCATGGTCCTTAACGGCATCCGCGGCGTGATGATCCCACACCCGCTGTTCAAATACCGCATCCGGGAAGACTCGATTTTCCGTGACAAATTCAGGATGTTTACTATCAACTATAACTATATCATCGATAAACATCAGGCACAGCTGTCAGGCTGCCATGGCGAAATGATCAAATTCCTGAACGCCAATGGCCCCAATACGCAGTATCACAACCCAACAATCCCATCAGCAAACAACACCCACCACAGCTCGGCCCCCACTCCGACCGCTCAGCACGAGGGAGGCAGACTGGTCCAGCTGGTGCACAAATATTATGACAGTGTGAACCAGCCTGGGACCATTCGGAATATCCGTATGGGGTTGCGCAAATTTGGCCCTGGTCAGTTAGTTGCTCATTTTCGAAAATAAGCTTTTGCGTTTCCGATGGCGCTTTTACAGAGCACCATCGGAAAACCTGCGGTTCAGGCCAGGCTTATTTTCCGGGGCCGACACACCCCCCACATCAGGAATAACCAGATTCGTGCAGTTATTTTTCTTAAACCTTCCCGCTTATCTTACGATCACTTTACGAACCATACGCAGCACAACCCCGAATACTGGCAACCCGAATATGCTGTAATATTTCTCTCCTACCCGATGCAGCCGAGACGATTGAATTTTTTCAAGTTCCTGACGAACCTGATAAAACTCACGATCTTTACGTGATATTTCACGCTCAAGATGATTGATATGGTTTGTAAAATCTGTCTGTTTTTTTACGGATTTCTTTTTTTCTTCAGAAATTTCAGTCAGCTTACTTTGCAATTTTTCCAAACGGGACAAAAGAGCATCATTCTGGCGCAGGACAGTTGTGCGTTGCTCCCACTCTGCCTGCCGGTCGAGATTAATTCTTTTAACCGTATCCCGAAGCAACTGAACTTCCGCACGTCCACCCTGTTCCGCGAGGGTATAATCTGACGTGCGGTCTTCAAACGTAACAGTCGGAAAACGATGCAAAGTATAATCAAAAATGGCTTTAATTTTAAAGTAACTTGAAGGTTCAAGCTTAACAGTACGCCCAATCAACGCAGCCAGAGCAGCCATATGGAGACGATCCGTCTCTACGCATTCAAACTGACTCATCAATCCAGCAACAGCGCGAAGAGGTTTCACGCACTGTTCGACTGTCGACCACTGGATGTCATTAAACAAAAGCGGCAAATCGACAGAGTCACGAGGAGGCGTTTTTCGGCCACCCTCTTCATCAAGCCGGAAAATTTGGAGAACGGGGTACTGACCGTCAATTTCCAGATCAGAGAAATGCTCTTCTTTGGTGTAAAACGCCATATCCGGACAAACGAAAATCTGGCTTTCCGGCATCCCCTGACGAAGCAGTTCGTCGTAACTCCGCTGTTCACGGCAGAAAATTGTTACCTGATCTGCATAAGGAACAAATTCAGACCCAAACCCTGAAAAGCTTGTTGGAAGAATGAGTAACTGGCCACCATTTTGAAGAAAGGCGATTGTCTGCTCAAGGTAGGTTTCCCACATTCCCTTGACCCAGCCGCCACTCCCACCCATCACAATATGGGTGTAGCCAGAAAAAGCCTCTTTATGTCGGCCCTGAATGCGTTTGGGGTCCCAGCCCAGATCTGCAAACAGATCAAGTGTCCCTAACGCAATCAACCCGTCGCCAAGGTTGCCATAACCCGGATAGAAAACTGCATCGTTGTCGGCAAAGCGCTTCAAGGATTCAATCAGAGAAGAATTCTCTCGAATTTCTGCACGAACAGCTCGCCTGATATTTTTATAGTTTTCATCCATTTAAAGCATTCCCTTTTGCAAGCTGTTCTTCCAGACGCGCATACACCGCAGCAACTCTCAAGCCATAAATGGACTGAGCATGTTGCTGCTCAAAATGTTGATGCAGACAGTGAACCTTATTCTGAATTTCCGCCTCAGACGCATTAAGAAATTCTTTAACCTTAGCGACATACCGCGCCACAAGTTCTGCATCATCAGCGCTGCCATGCACCAGGAAGCCAGATTTGTCCTGAATCAGTTCCGGAACCCCACCAACATCCACCGTGATGATTGGAATTTGCATCTGGGCAGCTTCCAGCAGCACATTGGGCAGGCCATCAAAAAGCGATGTATATAAAAAAGCATCCTTATTCGTAAAAGGAATGCTCCCCAACCCACTAAAACCACCTTTATAAACAACATTAGGGCAGTCATCGAAATATTCAGGTTCAAATTGATCCAGAACAGGACTTCCATAAACATAAATTTTTGTTGCTATATTTTCTGCCAGCAGTTCAACAGAAATTTTATGGAGCAGGTCGGGGCGTTTTTGTGCATCCAGGCGGGAGGCCCATATTAAGCGCCTCGGCTCATCGCTGCGCTGAAGAGGATGTGAAACCGGCTGACTATAGGTGTAAAGAGTTTCAGTTCGCCCCTGATAGGCCGGGATGCGGTATTCCAGCTGCTTGAGATTAAGGCCGTGATCTGAAACGATATAATCTATATAATTTCTATAGTCACTCAGGAAACGATATTCAGCACCATCTTCGTAAATAACACTATCCATAATATAATAAGAGGAACAGAAGTAAAAATAAACCAGCTGCCTACTCTTAAAGAAGTCGGCGTAGGCCTTCATAACCACTTCACAGAACGGGCAGAATTTCATGAAAATCCTTGCATTACCCGCAAAATTTTCAATAACCCGAATTGACATCTCAGGTATCCGCACAGCATCATGCGCATCCAGAATCTCATACAGATCAAGAACGTCCAGCCCATCAGGAATCTGATAGCGTTCTTTAGAGTGGCAAAGTTGCTGTCCCAGGATCAATAAGCACGATCTGTTGCCTTCTTTAATAGCTGTTTCTATAAAATTCAGAACGTACTTCTCGCCGCCACCTTTGGAAAGGAACGGCAGGAAAAAGACGTCCGTATAGTGTTTTCCTTGAATAACCTTACAGATTTTTTCATAAGCTTGTCCGAACGCCTGCGAAATCCCAACATTGGTAAAAAACTGGGCATCCCGAAGACTATAAGGATGTATTTCCGGCTCAATCAGATTTGCCTGATGAATGAACTCTCGTAAATAAAATGATTTGGTATAGGATTTTTTAAAATCAATATGAATTTGTGGAAGAACAGTCCCCTGATCCCTCTTCTCCAGAAGCTTTAAAAACTCATTTCCTTCAAAAAAAGCAGAATTAGGCACCATCCGCTTCTGGTCTCTGCCAAGAGACGCCATGATGCTACCGTTTCTCTGCCGGTAAAAAACAATTGTGTCCGGCGCCACAAGCAGATCAAAGCCTGCGCAAATCAAACGTAAATTAATATCATAATCTTCATAAGCATAAACGGTGCCGGAGGAGCAATCCCTGTAAGGTATGCTTAAGAGGTCTGCGCGTCTTGCCATAAAACGGGAAACATAAGGATGTTCACCCGCCATTCTATACAGGCCAACCCGGTCGAGAGAGTAAAATTTGCAAACATAACTGCCGTCCCCGAAAGAATGATAATACTCGGGAAAGGCCACTATTTTCTTATTTTGGGAAGCCTGATGAAGTTGATAAAGCTCATAAATGAAATTTCTGGAAACTAAATCGTCGGCATCAGCTGTGACGATGTATTCACCAACAGCGACCTCAATACCATAATTGCGTGCCAGCCCCAGCGAACGTACTTCAATATTTTCAAGCCTGACAGCATCAAAACCTGTGTAATCATAATTTTTTAAAAGGGTCAGCGTTCTCTCATCAGCATAGTCTGCAACAATTACCAGCTCAGATTTGAGCTCATGTAATTGCGCATGCTGCACGGTATCAAGCAGAGAGCGTAGCGTGGGGTATAATAAATCCTGTTCACGATGGACGTTCAAAACAAGAGAGACATCTATACCTGACATAAAAAATTCCCACGCAACGCTAAAAGTAAAATTAAAAAAGTGCCTTCCTTAAGAAAAATACCCATACGCAAGGAAGAGAGTATTCATGCCGTCAGGCAGGATCGACAAAGAAAGAGGGCAAAGAGTTATCATCACTTTGCAGCAGGGCATCAATCTGGTCACAGGCCGCCAGAGCTTCCGTAATGGTCACATCCATATCCAGATAGCGATAGGTGCCAAGGCGCCCCATGAAAGACACACCACTTTCTGATTTGGCCAGCGCAATATAGCTGTCCAGCATCTTCTTTTCGTTCACCAGACGGATGGGATAGTATGGAACATCCCCTTCACCTGCCAGACGGCTATATTCGCGGAAACAAACCGTCTTGGAGAATTTTTCCTGCTCCCACGGGGCAAAATGCTTGTGTTCTGAAATCCGGGTAAACGGCACCGTTTCATCGCAATAGTTGATAACAGCGGTCCCCTGATGGTCCCCTTCATCAACAAACCGTTCAAAATCAAGCGTCCGATAGCCAAGACGCCCCAGACGAAACTGGAAATATCGATCAATCGGGCCTGTGTAGAAGACGTGATCGTATTTCCCTTCCAGACTCTCAAAGGAACAGCCCAGCCGAATATCAATCCCGTCTACAGCCAGAATATTCTGGACAATGCTCGTATAGCCGTCTTCCGGCATGCCCTGATACGGATGATTGAAGTAGTTATCGTCGTAGTTAAAACGAAGCGGCAGGCGCTTCAAAATAGACGCCGGGAGTTCAGTCGGCTCCAGCCCCCACTGCTTGCGCGTATAACCGTAGAAAAAGGCCTTATAGAGTTCCGGACCAATCATGCTCAGCGCCTGCTCTTCAAAAGAGCGGGGAGCCTGAATTGAACGGTCGGCTTTATTTTCAATAAAAGCCCGCGCTTCCTTCGGCCCCATGGTCGTGCCGAAGAACTGATTGATCGTCAGAAGGTTAACCGGCAGCGTATAGACACGATCTTTGGAAATTGCCTTCACGCGGTTGACGTAAGGCTGGAATTTCCCGAAGCGCTGGACGTAATCCCACGCTCTTTTGTCTGCTGTGTGGAAAATATGAGGGCCGTATTTGTGGACCATCACGCCAGTTTCTGCGTCACGTTCTGTGTGGCAGTTCCCACCCAGATGCGGGCGTTCATCTACAACCGTCACCTTATGGCCACGCTCAACCAGATGCCGGGCAATGATCGCCCCGCTAAACCCGGCACCCACAACGCAGAATGATCTCAAAATTTGACTCCCGACACAATCAAGCATGCATTCAGCCAGAGCGACTATTGTCGAGCCACGCTAAACGCCTTTTTTCTCTTAGCAGGCCTACCCTTGCCCTCCGCTTTGGGCAAGTAACAGCCAGAAAGAACGGCAGTATTTTTTGAAAAAGAGTCTGGCGCGCCCTGCTGGATTCGAACCAGCGACCCACAGCTTAGAAGGAAGTGCCCCCCCCTCCTTTTGAGGCAATTTTACCGTCATGAATTTTTTAAGTATATCCGTGTATTTCCTATAAATACATGGATATACACCGAAAAATCTCTACCGCATGATGGTGCATGGAATGGCTTGCTGTCGCACGAAAAATGTTGCACAGCTGTTGCACAAGACAATCACAGCTTGGACAATCACCATGAAGCGACCACCTCTAACGGCCGCGAGTCTCCGGAGTGTTAAGGCGCCAGAAACAGGCATAATCTATTTTTCTGACGGCGGATGTCCCGGTCTTCGCCTCCGAGTATCAGCATCTGGAAAAATGACATGGGTGCTATCCTGCCGTGACAGGGTCGGAAAGGTGCGCTCCATCTCATTGGGCGATTTCAACGGAGCGGGATGCGTTGGGCTGGCTGAAGCCAGAGAGCGAGCCAGACGACAGCGTCAGCAGTTGAAAGATGGAAAAGACCCCATAGCCGAACGTAAAGCCGCACGGGATAAACATCGCTCCAAATCTGAGGCAGGCACGTTAGCAACCCTTCTTCTTTTATATGAACAACATGTTGTGACTGCACGACAGGAAGTCGGTAAGGCACGGTCATGGCCCGAAGCTAAACGGGCTATCAACAGTGTGCTGGCCAAGCACTTAACTACCCCCTTACCAGACCTCACCAGCCCCACATTACAAAAGACTATAGACAACTGGCCTTCACGGGCGCGGGCCGGGGCTACGGTGCGCTTTGTTCGTCCCATTCTGAAATGGGCATCCCGGCGCGGGCTGATGGCTCACGGTATTGCTGAGATGCTGCAACAGCCGGAAGGATCGAACGTACGCCGCCAACGTGTCCTGTCAGATAGTGAACTTGGTGCAATCTGGCAGAAGTTGGACAGTATACAAGTATATGGGCCAGCTTTCCGCTGGCTGCTCTGGACCGCTTGTAGAAAGTCAGAAATGACCCGTGCCCGATGGCAAGATATTGATCTTTCAACCCATGAATGGCTGATACCAGCTGAGCACTCTAAAAATGGCAAAGCGCATGTGGTTCCCTTGCCCAGACAGGCAGTCGAGTTGCTTGCAGAGAGGCACGCAGGCAGCCCCCCGACCAATCTGATTTTTCCGAACCAAGCCGGGAAGCCGCTTGATAACTGGGACCGCGCAACCAAACGATTACAAGCAGCCTCTGGCACCGCCGATTGGCACCGGCATGATCTAAGACGAACCGCAGCGACCTTGATGGCAGATTGTGGGGTAGCTCCGCATATTATCGAAGCAGCACTGAATCACGCCCTTGTCATAGGTGGCGACGGGTCAACACTTTCCGCTGTTGCTCGAACTTACAATACCAGCCGGTATCAACAGGAACATGCCAAAGCCTTACAGGCACTCGCAGACCGATTAGACGCGATGGCAGGTAGTAATGTGGTGACACTGAGAGAACGGCAGGCATGAGGTGTTCATTAAATGAGCATGAGTAAGAGCATCACGGCTGAAACGGACCAATTACCTTACCCCGGGGTAAAAACTCCGAATATACCGGGAGCCATAGCCATGCAGTGCGCAGATGTGGAAGCCTTTATTCGGCAATGGCTTATGAAAGCAGAGAGGCACAACTGGACTAACCAGCCAACCAACGGTCAGCGCAGCTTAATTTATAAGGTTACCACGAGTCGTGCGGCTGCGCTTTATACGCGAACCAATAGAGGCGGTGCGTTATCCCAGCGGAAGGATGCTGCCGAGTTTGCTTCTGCCCTAAGCGTCATTAACCGGCTCGGTCCAAATTTCAGTGCCGCCCTAGAAGCCCTCACACCGAGATATCGTGCGCAGGAGGACGATAGAGAGGCACTAGAGGGGCTGCGCAAAGCAGCAAAATGGCTCGGGGATTCTCCTACTTTCATACCTTATCGAGGAAGTTTGGACTTCCGCTCAGCTTCTCACGAAGCCGAAACACTCATGCTTGAGGCAGTAGAGGCGCTCCTCAGCAGCCTTCACATCTCCGCCAGTATGACCACACCTACAGGCAGAGGAGTTACTCTCGCCCATATGATGCTCACCCGCGATCCAAAAAAGCCAGATCAAGATAAGGATTGTCCCTCCCCGGAAGCCTTGGTGAAACGATGGAAGCGGCGAAAGTATCAACCGGAAAAATAGGACAATCTTTTTTTACTTTGTCTGAAGCACCGGCAAGATCGGCATGCTTTCTTCGTGGAGTCTTAACGCACAGAGGAGAAAGCTGATGCCAAGCCAAGACCTTGATTACATTATTCGCCCAGCAACTGTTGCCAAGATGTGTGGTGTTGACCGCTCGACCATTTATCGTTGGGTGAAGCGTGGAGATTTCCCCCCGCCTATTCGTGCGGGACGAAATACTTCCGGCTGGTGGGCCAGCACGATTCAGAGATGGCAGCAAGCATTGACGAGCCAAGAAACAGAAGCCGCCTGATAAAAAGAAAGGGCTCGGGTTCCGTTCCCTATGCCCCTTTCAAATCCTATGAAGTCTATAAAAGTTCCCCCAAAGGCATTTTGATCTTCCAGCTACACAACTCGGGCTGCCGTTGCAAAATGGGTGTGGGTCGGCTTCTCCATAATAGGAGACCCTTATGTCTGAAATTATTGATTTCCTTGCACACAGAAGAAAGCACCGCTGCAACGCGCTGTGCAGGACGCCACAGGCGACGTTAATCTGCGAAAAGGCAGGAGTGCCTGTTTTTCCCGATGAACTGGTAGCGGGCCATCGGTTTGCCCTCGTCTGTGAGGCGTCTCCTCTCCCCGTTTTGGTGCGTGGATTTGATGGAATAGCAAGCTGCCTGACTGGTCGCGGCTTCATTGGAGAATGGGCTATTACCGCCGCGCTAGCCGATTGTGGGTTTGAGACAGCGCAGACAGATGATGGGCTGCTATATACGCTGGCGCGTCCTCGTCTGGATAAAGCCCTTCTAGGCGCAGCAATATTCTACCCCAATGGTATTCCTACCGCAGGATGGAAACAACGCCGCCACCTAGCGCATCTTGGCTGGGACATCCGGCCCAAAGCCATCTCCCGTTGCCGCCATCAGATACGGGCGCTTAATCGTGCTGCACAGCGCCAGACCACACGCTCCCATGCTGAGATACTGGCTACTGACCTAGCCCAAGACCTAATTGAAAATGGGGATGCGACGTGAACACCGCATCCGTAAAAATAGTTCCTGTTAACCAGTTTCATGCCGCGAATGATCTACGCGGCCCACGGATTCCACGTCCACCACGGGCCAACATTGCCCACGGCCAAGAGTTTCTAGCTACCCTCACTGGCAATATTGGGGTAGTAAACCTCGCCACAGCCAAGAGCGAGCCACCAGCGACAGATGGCCAGAGCCCACGATACCAAGGCTGGAGCTACCATACAGAACCTCTACCGCTATCAACCGAAGCATGGGACTGGCTACAAGCAGAAAATGAAAAGGGGCGCTGTGTGTTTGTACGGTTCAACGAGGCTGCATGCCCCACAGGGAACCGAGGAGCCGCCTCTGCAAAAGACATCACCACCATTCGCGCCTGCCCCATTGATTACGATGCAGGCAACCCCTCCGACTTCCTAGCCACTATTAAGAAAAAACCAGAGCCCCACATTCTGGTACAGTCCAGCCCAGACCGTTACCACGCATACTGGCTGCCCACTGCTGGCATGAGTCAGGAAGACTTTCGACGCATTGAACTTGGTCTTATCGCCCGATATGGTGGCGACCCTAATGTAAAAGACCCCGGCAGATTACTTCGACTTCCGGGCTTCATAAATTACAAATGGGGCCGGCCACCGACGCTAGTCAAGCTACTAGAAAACCATGCAAGCTGGCCACGCTGTTCCGTAGCAGCACTCTTGGAAGCGGGAGCTCACGATCAAAGAAAGCCCCGGACCAAGCGGCCACATCGTGAACCGCGCCAACCTCAACTGTCTACACCAGCGCCCTCACCCTTCTCGGCTCAAGATGCTGCATTACTGCAATATGTGGACAAAGCTGCCCAGAACGTCCGGTCACGGGCTGAAATAGAAGCAGAGCAACGCGCCTATGAACAGAAATGTGTGCCCTCGGCAGTCACATACTTAGCTAAAGCGGGGCATGCAGAAAAGCATGATGAATGGCAGCGCGTCGGAGCACTGATTGCAGGTTGCTCCCGTAGTGTCGACGGTACCCAGCCATTGCTGACCGATCGAGAAGCCTTCAATTTGTTTGACGAATTTTCAAAGAGTGCTCCCAACTATGACCCTCATGGAGTAGAAAATAGGTGGGACAGCATCGGGGATGTTGTAGTCGGATGTGGTGCCTTGCTAGATGCTGCACAAGCAGCAGGATGGAAACAGCCACCTCACCCCAAGAGCCAGCGGGGCAAACTGCAAACAGCTCTCACCTCCCCGCATACACTGGACATGGCACGAGATACCAGCTCGGATGTTTTCGTGACGAGCAAAAACGGGGCACTCGTGTGTAACGCAGCTAATGCAACAGCTTTTCTTGCTATAGCAGAACAGACGAAAAAGGCTTTCCGATACAACGAACTAACCTTACGCATAGAACACAATCTCCATGGCCTCTGGCGCAAGATCACCGAACAAGACGTGTTGGCACTGCAACTATTCATGCAGCGGAGTGGGTTAGCTCGTATATCGAAAGATGAGGTGATCTCCGGTATCATGGCTTTAGCATACAGTCTCCGGACACATCCTCTTCGGGAGTGGCTCACCAGCCTACATTGGGACAGGCAGAAACGAGTAGATAGATGGCTGAACCGTTACCTTGGTGTGGCTCAGTCAGAATACAGCAGCCTTGTTGGCCGGTTCTTCCTCATAAGCATGGTGGCCCGTGTAATGAAACCGGGATGTAAAGTTGACTCAATGTTAATTCTGGAAGGTCAACAAGGTCGCGGGAAATCGTCCGCCCTACGTATCCTTGCTGGTGACGAATACTTTTCAGATGCGCTGGCTGATATTCGCGGGAAGGATGCCAGTATGGCACTAAGGGGGCGTTGGTTAGTTGAGCTGGCCGAACTCGCCGCTTCCTCGAAAGCGGAGGCTGAGCACCTGAAAGCGTTTCTAACCCGACAAAGCGAGATGTATCGCCCTCCGTTTGAACGACTAGAAGTTGATGAGCCTCGACAGTGCGTAATCGCTGGCAGCACGAACGACTGCCAATATCTGCGTGATGCGACAGGTGGTCGTAGGTTCTGGCCGGTATTGGTCGGGGAGATTGATCTGCCTGCCCTAGAGCGAGATAGAGCGCAGCTTTTCGCTGAGGCAATGGAGATGCTTAAATTATCAGATGCCCGATGGTGGCCAACAGCTGCTGAGCAAGCAAGGCTCTTTAATCCCGAACAAGCGGATAGGCAGGAAAGTGACCCATGGGACGAACCCGTTCAGGTCCACCTAAACGAGGTTATTAAACAAGCAAAGAATGAAGGAAAAGCGGCACGGGTTACGCTCGCCGACATTGCCGGGTGCCGCAAACTAGGACTGGAAATTAGCCGGGCCACAACCGCGACCAATAAGCGGCTTGTCGCAATCTTGTCGCGGTTAGGATGGATACAGCGCCGGACAAAAAACAGTCGTTATTACGAACCAACGGAGGAAGGACGGAACATAGTGTCACCATAAAACAGGCAGAAAACTATCGTTTTTTGATATAGATGACAGAAATGACGGATACGTCACTACACTTTTATATACAGACAAATATTAGAACCCATATTATAAAAAATATACTAGTTTTACTTAATATATAAATACATCTGTCATTAACTGTCATCTGTCATTGCACTCTCTGCATCCCTCAGAAAACTGTGGAAAATTAGGGTGACACATAAACCTACAATAACTGTCACCCTTGCCTGCTCTCTGTCACCTAATTCTGAAATACTCTGGTGGCGCACTGAACTCTATAAAAAATCCCGATGATATCAGGATTAAACACCATATTTCCTACTTTAATCCGCTTTTAAGGTTGAAGAAGGAAGGTTTTCAATCTTGCCTGACACGCTGAAGCAGCACGATACAGGCACTAATGAAGGTTGCTATTATGAGTTTGTTTCTCCGAAATCAGATTGAGAAACGCCGCGCTGAGCATGCTGCCTTACAGGCAGAACAGGAACGCCAAAAAGAAAACCGTCGCCACGAATTACGAGCTGAGCGAGACCGTGAGCGCCGCCGGTTGGCTCCTTACGTCAGGGCTCTGAGCCAGCGCCGCAAAGAGCATGGGGAGCGATTGCGCCACCATATGTCCGAGACATACTGGAAGTGGTGGCGAGCACTGCCTACTGCGGAAAGGCAACGCGACTGGAAGCTGCGAGAATTGATGCCCGTCTTCAACAATAACGCTGCCTTTCACTGCTCTCATATGCGGGTGGGGCCGTTTCTCCGCCTTATGGGCTGGCGACTGGTTCACCTAGAAACCGGCTCGGTCTGGCGCAGTCCTGAAAGCCCTAAGCAGGAATGGTGGACTACGCTAGGAAATAACTCTGAAAAATAAATGCCCCGCCTCTCGGACCTCCTGACCAATGGGGGGCGGAGGGCAATCCACTCTCTACCAGCCCCCCCTTTCAGGCAAGCCCCCCCCCTTCTGTCTACTGGTCCCATTAGGGGGGCACGCGAGGCTCAGCGTATTGGGATATAAGCCTCAGAAAACTTGCCTCGAAGTCATTCAGGGATTGGGACTCCATAGTGGTGGATAGAGCCCACTAGAAGGCCTACTTCTGGAACGATTCATAAAATAATTTGATTGCGCTCGCTGGCATGCTCGCTGGTAATCATAAGATCCTCCTGCTTCACATGTAGCATATTGCCCAGCCCCGCCATCTTGGTAACCCCGCTGCATTTCCTGCTGCCGCTGCATTTGTCGTTGCATTTGCTGTTGCTGCTGTATCATGCGTTGTTGCTGTTCAAGCAGTTCGTTTTGCTGGGCGGCATAACTTCCATACGGTGCGCCGTATGTATAACTTTGTGCATGGGACGTTACGGGCAAAGCGGCTAAAAAAGCCGCATACATAATCTTTCTCATTTTATATCACCTGGAGGGATCGAAGAACCGTTGGTTGATGCGCCTGGCTCGTGATTTCAGGGTTTTGGCGATTTGATTGACGGTTTTTGGGGTAGCTTTTGATCTGCGTTTTGAGCAGATCGGGGACTGCCCTCCCGCTGGATGACTACGCGCTCGCGTTCAACCTTTCGAGGAAGAGGAAGCGGCGCATGTTGTAGACGATATTGGCCAGCCCGATCCTCATGGTGGCCCGGGTGATACCGACAGTTCGGATGAA
>NZ_JACRVS010000040.1:0-14288 GCF_018811985.1 Acetobacter sp. P5B1
ACGGCGGACGTCCGCCTTTACTTCCGTCTGAATAGGCCAGAGCCAGCTCCAGATCAGGGCGGAACACCTCAAAATCCACAGTCCGGGAAAAGGCCTCCAGTTGATCGCCAAGCCCGCTCAGCCGAGCAAGACGCTCTTCAACATCAAAGAAACCAGATTGCTTCATCTTCCTCCATCCCCAATCAACGCCAAAAAAATGGAATCACACAGAACAACTCAGAGCCAAGGGGTTTTTCGAACCCTCCAAATGTGAAGATGCCCCCCGGTTACAGCATGACGTCTCGGGGGCTCTTTTTCACCCCTGAGCCTAACGGTGAGCTTCCCCCTGTGCCCCTCTGGGTCTCTGCACCGTTCGAGGTGATCGCCGAAACCCGTGATGAAAATGGCAACGGGTGGGGCTTACTCATCAACTGGCTGGATCGTGACAGGCGTTATCATCAATGGAGCCTGCCACGGAGACTGGTGCATAGCGAAGGAAGAGAGATTGCAAGCGAGTTGGAAGATGCCGGTCTGACCTGTTCGATTTCACAAAATCGTCGCCTCAAAGAGTTTATTGCAGCCGTCCACACCAAAACCCGGCTGCGGTGCGTGACCAGTTCGGGCTGGCATAAAACGGAACAGGGGCCCGTCTTTGTTCTGCCCAATGGCATTACGCTAGGCGCGGGCCGGAGGTCCGTCGCATTCCAGACAACCCGCGCTGCATCTGGCTCGGAATATGCAACAGCCGGAACGCTGGAGGAGTGGCAAAAGGAAATAGCAGTTTATGCCAGCGGGAACAGCCGTCTGACATTTGCACTCTCAACCTCGTTCTGCGGCCCGCTTCTGGATATTCTTGGCGAGCAGTCGGGCGGATTCCATATCGTAGGCAAAAGTCAGTCTGGCAAATCAACCGCGCTTTATGCTGCCGGTTCCGTTTGGGGCAAGGGGGACCGGGATGGAATGGTCCGGTCCTGGCGGGGGACCAGCAATGGCACAGAAGGCATTGCGTGCGAGACCTCCGATACTCTGCTGATTCTGGACGAAATGGGGCAGGCAGACAGCCGTGAAGTCGGCGATATCACCTATATGTTGGCAAACAACACCGGCAAACAACGGGCAGGCCGTAATGGCGAGGCACGCGCTCGCAAAACATGGCGTTCCCTGTTCCTCTCCACTGGTGAAGTAACCCTTGCAACCAAAATGGGAGAGGCTGGACGGCGCGCCATGGCTGGTCAGGAAGTGCGACTAGTCAGCGTAATGGCCGACGCCGGGGCCGGCATGGGCCTGTTCGAAACTCTGCACAGCATACCTTCTGCTGGCGAACTGGCCGACCATATCCGCAGGGCAGCCCGCACCTGCTATGGGACAGCCAGCCGCGCCTATCTGGCCGCACTGGTAAAAGAGCGGGATGACGATGAACCCGGTCTGACCGAAAGCATCAAGGGGCTGGTGGACAAATTTGAAGCTGACTGTCTGCCCGCTGGCCCGGCAGATGGGCAGGTGCGCTCCGTCGTGCGTCGCTTCGGGCTGGTTTCCGCTGCGGGGGAGCTGGCTGTGGCCTATGACGTTTTGCCATGGGCCCGCGGTGAAGCCACACGAGCGGCAAAAGCCTGTTTCCTGTCATGGCTGGAAGAACGTGGGGGAACCGATGCTGCAGAAGACCGGGAAGCGATAGAGCAAGTCCGGGCATTCATTGAGCAGCATGGGGAAAGCCGGTTTGCTCTTTTGGGCGGTCCTGATGGAGGGGTGGAAAACTTCCACAGCCGTACCGTCTCCCGTGCTGGCTTCCGGCGGCTGACAGACACGCCTGAAGGCTGCCAGTGGGAATATCTGATTCTGCCAGAGATGTGGCGGCAGGAAGTCTGCAAGGGCATTGACCCAAACCGCGCAGCAAAAGTGTTGCGTGATGCCAGATACCTTTTACCCGGTAATGGCAAAAACCTGACACGCACCCAGAGGATTCCGGGAGAAGGGCGCCTGCGTGTGTATGTGGTGTCCGGCTCTATCATGGAGGAAGAGGCAGCATGATGCGCGCCACCCAAAACCGGAAAACGCCCCCTTGTCGCGACTGGCACGACCTACCAAAAACGCAGTCGTGCCAGAACAACATGCAGGAAAATGGCGGGGAACCAGTCTTTTTGGTGCTTGTCGCGACTGGCACGACCGGCACGACCGTTTTTTACAAGACCCGGAGGGCTTCGGCATGGTGAGCAAAGCACTCTCCGGCTTAATGGACTGGGCTGACGGACTGCCAGCGCCCCATGATAGTTCTTCATCCTCGGATGGAACCTCTTGCGCGCCGCACACAGACGCCGCGGCACTGATTAAAGAGGTGGAGTGGCTTGGCTGTGAGATTGCGCTTGCAGATGGCAGGCCGGTCATACGGGGCAACAAAGCAGCAATTACCCCTGATCTTCTGGACCGGCTGAAAGCTACTCGCGCGGAGATCGTGCAGCACCTGACGGAACAAACTTCTTCTGTCAGTACCGACGCCACCATGAGCGCGCCTGCCGCACCCACAGCCAGCCCTGCGGGTGAACTGGAACAATCAGGCATCCGACGGGATCCGGACACAGGAAAGCTCTATCTCTTCGGAGGGCCGGACCCACGCAGGCTGAAAGAACAGGGTTGGGAATGGAATGAACAGCGCCGCCGCTTCATGGCTCCTTTCCCTCAAGACCGAGACGACCCTCCGCCCCGCTTCATCATCACCGCCAGTCAAGTGAAGACAGACCATCGCCTTCATGCAGATGGTCCCTGCTCCCTATGTGGGTTCACGCACTGGTGGCGAAAAGCCGGTGACACGTCAGAGGGCTGGACCTGCTCCGTCTGCCACCCGGCCCCGGACTGCATAGCGACCATTACCCCGCAAACCCTCATCACTCAGAACAGCCTGGACGCCACAGCATGAACACTTCCTACAAAACCGCCTCCGCCGTTCCTGGCATCATCGCTGACCCCGCCACTCTGGATCCGCAGGCCGTGCGTTGTCTGTGGATGCGCCCGGTTCTGGATAAGGACAGTAAAGCCGCCTTCCTCCCCTCGGTCGTCTTCAAAGACGGCACGGATTGTCCACTGGCCTGTGAAATGAATGATCTTCACGCCCGCCAGTTCTGCCAGCGCCTCTCTGCCATCTATGACTGGCCGGTGAAGGATGGTCGCGTTCTGGAAGCCAGCGCAGAAGTCGCGGCAGATCGTGCCTATGCCTCTCTTGATGAGGGCGACCGCATGGAGAAAGACGGGCAAGGCTGGGTGAACGTGCCGGGAATGGGCCGCATGGCCGCTATACTCGCACATGATGCCGGCTTGCCCTTTGGCGTTGCTATTGAAGGCGTGACCGGAAAGCTGGCCCTCCTGTTCGCGAGGATGGGAGAGCAGACAGCAATGCAGCCGCATGTTGTGAAGAAGAACCTGCGCGCTACCACAGAAGCCGCTTGCGCCAAGCTGACAGCACTCTATGCCGACGAGCAGCGCGGCCCCGGAGCCTCTGAGTTATCGCCCGAGCGTCTTGGTGTGATTGTGGCGGATTATCACCATGCAAAAGGCAGCACGGACGAAATCTTCCAGAGAGGTTTGACCGCAGCACTTGAGGCCGGAACGGAAGCGTGGACTGAGCAAAAGAGCAGCACCGCAGAAATAGAGCTCAAGACAAGGGCAGTTCTGGACGCGGGCATACGGCACTGGTTCAGGCTGACGGGCCGAAAGGTCATGGGAGACTGAACAGAAACCACAGCTAAATATGTAGGGGGGTCTTCTCACAAGGAAGGCCCCTCTTTTTATGTGTCTATGAATAAGAGTGTGCCTACCTAAAAAGGCGATTGGATAGGCGACAGTATTTATTCATTTTTTCTATATCAATATAGATAAAATGGATTTTATCACTCTTCCCAGTTCTGTCCCTGAAAGCCTAGTAAACATTTTAAGAGGGGGAATAAGAGGGGTAAGAGTTTTTAAAAAACTCATAACTTATTGTTTTAATTAGATTTTATTTTGATGATTGGCGGAGGGGATGGGATTCGAACCCACGATACAGTTTAACCCGTATAACGATTTAGCAAACCGTCGCCTTCAGCCTCTCGGCCACCCCTCCGCAAGAAGAGTATGAAGTTCACACGACGTTTGCAGGGATGCTTTTAGGGGGTTCTGAGCGTTCCGTCAAACCCCCTAAAAGACTTATTTGCAGGTTATTTTAACGCTCTGCAAAAATTTATCCGCCCGACCGGACCGCCTCAGGCGTCCAGTCTGGACTTCAGCGCCCCGTTCACCAGAGCAGGGTTTGCTTTACCCTTGGTTTCCTTCATCACCTGTCCGACAAAGAATCCGAACAGCTTGTCCTTACCGGAGCGATATTCGACCACTTTATCTGCATGTTTGGTCATGACGGACTCGATTGCGGCGTCAATCACGCCGGTATCGGTCACCTGACGCAGACCTTTTTTCTCCACAATGGCTTCCGGGCCTTCACCCGTCTCCACCATGTCTTCAAACACCTCTTTGGCGATCTTGCCGTTGATGGTGCCATCCGCAATCAGGTCCAGCATCTGGCCTAGCGCTTCCGCGCTGACAGGGCTGGTTTCAATGGTCTTGCCGGTGCGGTTCAAAGCCGCGAACAGGTCACCCGTCACCCAGGAAACGGCCAGCTTGCCATCACGCCCTTTGGCAACGGTTTCATAAAAATCCGCAACAGCCTGCTCGGCAACCAGAACACCGGCATCATAGAACGGGATGCCGTATTCAGACTGGAAGCGGGCACGCTTGGCGTCCGGCAATTCCGGCAGAGCCGCTTTCAGTGCGTCCACCCATTCCTGCTCAATCACCAGCGGCAGCAGGTCCGGGTCCGGGAAGTAGCGGTAATCATGCGCATCTTCCTTAGAGCGCATGGTGCGGGTTTCACCACGAGCGGCGTCAAACAGACGCGTTTCCTGATCAACCTCGCCCCCGTTTTCCCAGATTTCAACCTGACGGGCCGCTTCAACCTCAATCGCCTGCATGACAAAGCGGATGGAATTGACGTTCTTGATCTCGCAGCGCGTGCGGAACGGCTCACCAGCTTTGCGAACGGACACGTTCACGTCCGCGCGCATGGAGCCTTCTTCCATGTTACCGTCACACGTGCCCAGATAACGCAGAATCTGGCGCAGTTTGCGCAGATAAGCCCCGGCTTCTTCCGGCTCACGGATGTCGGGCTCGCTCACAATTTCCATCAGCGCCACGCCGGCCCGGTTCAGGTCCACCATGGATTTGGTAGGGTCCTGATCATGAATCAGCTTGCCGGCATCCTGCTCCATATGCAGGCGCGTAATGCCGATTTTCCGGGTTTCACCGTTGGAAAGCTCGATTTCAATCGTGCCTTCACCCACAATCGGGTGGGCAAACTGGCTGATCTGATAGCCCTGCGGGAGATCCGCATAGAAATAGTTTTTCCGGTCAAACCGGCTTTCCAGATTGATGCGGGCATTCAGGCCCAACCCGGTCCGCACGGCCTGCGCCACGCATTCCTTGTTGATCACCGGCAGCATGCCGGGGAATGCGGCATCAACCAGACTAACCTGAGAGTTCGGCTCCGCCCCAAATGTGGTGGATGCCCCGGAGAACAGTTTGGATTTGCTGACAACCTGGGCATGGACTTCCAGCCCTACCACAATTTCCCAACTGCCGGTTTTGCCTTCAATCACGTAGCTCATACGCCTGCCTCCGCATGCAGGGTGGGCTTGTGGGCAAAGCCCGCAGCCGCTTCCAGCGCGCCGCCAACAGACAGCACGGTTTCTTCATCAAAATGTCGGCCAATAATCTGCAACCCAAGCGGCAGACCTTTGGAATCCAGCCCCACCGGCACAGACAGAGCCGGAACCCCGGCCATGCTGGCAGGCACGGTGAAGATGTCGTTCAGATACATCTGCACCGGGTCATCCATGTTCTCACCCTGCGCAAAGGCAGCACTCGGTGCGGTGGGGGTCAGCAGCACATCGACCTGTTCAAACGCCTGCACAAAGTCACGCTTGATGAGCGTGCGGACTTTCTGGGCTTTCAGGTAATAGGCATCGTAATACCCGGCGGACAGCACATAGGTGCCCATCAGGATACGGTTGCGCACTTCCGGGCCAAAGCCTTCCGCACGGGTGCGTTCATAAATACCGTCCAGTGAGGCAGCATCCTTACGTTCACCAAAGCGAATACCATCATACCGCGCGAGGTTGGAAGAGCATTCTGCCGGGGCAATAATGTAATAAGTCGCCAGACCATATTTGGTGTGCGGCAGAGAGACATCGACCACTTCACAGCCAGCCTCACGCAGCCAGGCAATGCCCTGTTCCCACATTTTGGCAATTTCTTCCGGCATGCCGGGAGCGCGATATTCTGCGGGAATACCAACCCGCAGCCCTTTTACGCTCTTGCCAACAGCCTTGGAAAATTCCGGCACCGGGCGGTTGGAGCTGGTGCTGTCTTTTTCATCAAAGCCAGCCATGGCTTCCAGCATCAGCCCGGCATCTGCCACGCTGCGCGTCATCGGGCCAGCCTGATCCAGAGAGCTTGCAAAGGCAATCGTGCCCCAGCGGCTGCAACGACCGTACGTCGGCTTCAGCCCGACAATCCCGCAAAACGCGGCAGGCTGGCGGATGGAACCACCCGTATCCGTGCCGGTTGCAGCCAGAGCCAGGCCAGCGGCCACAGCCGCAGCAGAACCACCGGAAGACCCACCGGGCACCAGTGCTGCATCATCACCCTGACGTTTCCACGGGTTCAGCACAGAGCCGAACGCGGAGGTGATGTTGGCGGACCCCATGGCAAATTCATCGAGGTTGGTTTTACCCAGAAAGACCGAACCGGCATCCAGCAGGCGCGCCGTCACGCTGCTTTCATACGGCGGCACAAAGTTGGCCAGCATTTTGCTGGCGGCGGTGGTTTTCACACCCTTCGTGCAGAACAGATCCTTCACGCCAACCGGCAGACCGTCCATCAGCCGGGCTTCACCCTTGGTATAGCGGGCATCGGCGGCATCAGCGGCGGCCAGCACATCCTGCTCAGGCAGAACCGTAATATAGGCGTTCAGCTGCTTATTCAGGCGGCCAATGGCGTCCAGATGCGCCTGAGCAAGCTCACGGGCAGAAAATTTACGGGCTTCAAGCCCAGCACGCGCTTCGGTGAGCGTCAGTCCGGTCAGCATTATTCAACAACCTTGGGTACTGTATAGAAGGGGCCGGATTTTTCCGGCGCGCAGGAGAGGATGGCGTCCCGGCAGTTGCCGTCCGTCACCACATCCTCACGTTGGCGCAGGGCCTCTGTCTCGGTGCCCACCATGGGGGGCACGCCCTCAACATCCACCTCAGAGAGCTGATCAACCCAGCCCAGGATGCCATCCAGCTTCTGGCGGACGGTTTCAAGCTCCGCATCTTGAAGGCCGATGCGGGCCAGTTTTGCAATACGTCGGGTGGTCGCGAGGTCGAGCGACATGAAAGCAGACTCTCTTCAGCTATGGAGGAAAAAAGCCCTAGCATAATCGGGCGCAAGGCAACATACCGTGCAGACATGGCTCTGTTCAACCTTACCGATCTCGCCGCCACGCTGGCCCGTGAAGCGCGCCTGCTGGGCATTGACCCCGGCCGCAAACAGGTGGGGCTGGCGATGTCCGATGTCTCACGCATGGTGGCGACCCCGCTGGAGACCGTAAAACGCGGCAAGCTGGGGGCCATGGCGGAGCATATCCGTGCCCTTGCAGCCAAGCACGGCATTGGTGGAATGGTGGTTGGCATCCCCCTCTCACTGGACGGATCCTTCGGCCCGGCGGCACAGGCCAGCAAGGACTGGGCCACCGCCCTGTCCGACCAGACTGGCCTGCCCGTTTGCCTGTGGGATGAGCGACTCTCCTCCTCCGCCGTCAACCGGATGCTGATTCAGGAAGCCGACCTCTCCCGCAGCAAGCGGAATGAAGTCGTGGATCAACTGGCCGCCGCCTATATTCTGCAAGCAGCTCTGGATTGCCTCCCGCGCACTTGAAACCTTCTGGCACTTCAATGCGTTATGGCCTGAAGGCTGAAAACGAGGTCACGCCATGCTCCCGGCACGGGCTGATCTCACATTTGCCATAAAGCGACGGCAAGACATTTGTAACGTAGCAAAAGACGTATGGAGGCCATTTCAATGACGTTTGCGACATTCCGGATCGCCCTGACCACAATGCTGGGGGCTGCAGCCTTCACGCTCAGCCTGCCCGCAGCTCATGCAGAAGAACAGGGCCCCGTGAATCGCGCGTGGAATAACACGCGTCAGGCCACAGATACGGCGTGGGATAAGACCAAAAACGGGTCCGAAAAGGCTTGGGACAAGACCAAAGAAGGCACTAACAACGCCTGGGATAAGACCAAGAACGGATCCGAAAAGGCCTGGGACAAGACCAAAGAGGGCACCAACAACGCCTGGGATAAAACCAAAAACGGGTCCGAAAAGGCYTGGGACAAGACTAAAGAGGGCACCAACAACGCCTGGGATAAAACCAAGAGCGGGTCCGAAAAGGCCTGGGACAAGACCAAAGAGGGCACCAACAACGCCTGGGATAAAACCAAGAGCGGGTCCGAAAAGGCCTGGGACAAGACCAAAGAGGGTACTTCTGACGCCGCTAAATCCACCAAAAACTGGGGTAAGCGCACCGGTAAAACCATTGGTAACTGGGGTGACAAGGCTGGCAAAGATATCAGCAACACCTTCTCTGGCGACAGCAAATAAGTGCTTTGCAACAGGGGTTCCCACCCCTGCGCTGCAAGAAAAGCCCCGTCCTCTTCTGGAGGCGGGGCTTTTCTGTATCCGATAAAGAAAACTATCAGCAGCCTATGAACAGGCGCGACGAGCCCTGCGACGCTGCGCCGACCGCACCCGGGCTGACGCACGCACTTTGCGGACAATAGCTTTCAAACTAAGCCAGTATGCCCAAAATGCTGTCATGATAGCCTCCCAATACTGTGATTGTTTAAAATAATGGATGATAATGTCTCCAGTATGACGGTTATTTCTCTAAATAGTCACAAATCATTGCCTCTATTATTTCATAGAAACGTCACATCCTGCCCCATTAAGGGATGCTAGAACACCGTCAGTTCCGCTCACAAACGGCAGAAGACATTTGCTATGAAACGCTCTCTGACACCTGTCGGCACAACGCCCATCAATGAAAAGTGGCGTGAAGCCGTGCATGAAACACTCCGAAAAACTTTGCTCTATATCTGGGAACAACCGGACTACACGCCTCTTCAGGCGCGGCGGGATGCGCAGAGTGGCAAAAACCACTTTGTCTCCTCCACACCTGCTCTGGCCAGCCACACCGGGCAATAACGCCCTCGGCACACGATGGTTTGCCCGAGATGTTTGACGGGTTTTGAAAAATAGACCACCCACTCTTCGGGGAAATGATTTTTCTGACCTGCGCACTCGTCCCCTTTTGGGAACGGAACACCTTTCCAAACGTCTTTATGCGGACAGGCTTTTGCCTGAACGCATTCTGAGGGAGGAAAGTTTCCAGATGCACCATTTATCCCGCATCACATTTGCACTTGGCAGTATCATGCTGATGCTGTTGGCGGTGCTTCTGGCGACCTTTGGCATGTCAGGACTGGTGGAAACTCTCCTGCACTCATGGCAGGACGGCCAGAAGGCTGTGGTGCATGCCATTAGCTATGTCGTGATTTCCATGGCGGTCTTTGATGTCGCCAAATATTTTATGGAAGAAGAGGTTATTCTCTCCCGCGGCAAACAGACGCTGGGGGAAGCCCGCACCAGTCTGACAAAATTCATCACCTCCATCATTATTGCCGTTTTTGTTGAAGGCTTGGTGGGAATTTTTGAAACTAACAAGGAAAATCCGGTCACCATTCTCTATCCGGCGTCCCTGCTGCTTGTCGCCACAGGCATTGTGCTTGCTCTGGGTATTTATCAAAGACTGAGCGTCACGGCAGAACGCGAGAAGAAGCAGGACAATTTAACGGACTAAAAATAAATCATCTCGCAGTAACGGTATTTATTTTTAGAATTTTATCAAAAAATATTTATTACATATTGGCATTTGATTATTTCAGAATTTTCTTTCTTGAATTGCGATATCAAGTGACGCTTTATGATTTTACGACATTTTTTATCGGATAATACTCATGACTGACGATTTTCGCCAAAAATTCAAAACATTCTCTGAGAGAATGGTAAACGTTGCTTCCAAGTGCATCAATGAGGAAGCAACGAAACTCTTCCTCGTGCTGCCGCTCGTCAATTTTCTGGGGTACGACACGATGAACCCAGATGAAGTCTGCCCCGAACATAATGCAGACTTCTCTGACAAATATAAAAACAGAGTGGATTTTGCCATTCTGAAAAATAATGAACCCGTTATCGCAATTGAATGTAAGGCCTTAGGCGCCCCTCTTAAAGACGACAGAGGACAATTGCGCTCTTATTTTAACGCCGCCCCAACAGTCAAAATGGGCGTCATCACAGATGGTATGGTTTACGAATTCTACGCGGATTCCGACGAACCAAACATGATGGACCCCAATGCTTTTCTTTCCTTCGACTTGCATGACATTGCCAAAGGGAAAATCGAAGATTCAGTTGTGGATGGCTTAAAAAGCCTCCAAAAATCAAATTTTGATCCAGAAAATATTGGTGCCGAAGCTAAAAGAAAGCTGGTTTTTCAAAATTTGGTCCAACAAATTGAAGAATTGGCTCAAAATCCCAGCGAACCTTTTGTTCGGTTACTTTTACAAAACATTGGCTTAAGTCACGTCCGCTCCAAAGCCATGACTGATTATATTGTACTTACAAAAAGTGCCTTCAGCGAATTTGTGAATCTGAGGATACTTCAGCGACTGGACCTGCCCACAAAAGACAAAGAACCTGAAAAGCAACCTATTGCAGCCGATCTTCCAAAAACAGACAGTGATCAAACCAAAGAGCCTGAAATAGTCCCTTCAGAAGAAGAAATTTATATTTTTGAATATACTAAGAAAAGATTAGCTTTTCTCTCAGACACAGATGAACTCTTCTCTGCTACGGATTCAATAGAATACAAAGATTACAAAGGGAAGTTTGTAGTCTATTACGGAAAAGAACGAGCAGGAAGACTGTTTGATTTCTATGAAAGCAAAGAAACAAAATATAAATTTGATTTTGGGCCGGATTTTGGAGGAGAAATCAGCACAGATTCTCTCGAAATCATCGACCAAAGCCTTCTGAATGTCTTTAAGGCGCGCGTTGAAGAAATGACTCCCAAAGGAAAGAAAAAGAAAGCCACGACAGAAGGGTAATATAAAACTCGCCCTGGCACAGGAAACCAGATTCGCTTTCCTTATGCGTACTTATTTATAAATTTTGTACGCAATATGGTTTCCTGTGCACTTAACCACCAAATCACAGCACTTCTAAAATAGAGGACAGATGTCACTCTATAAGGGTCAATGCCTCTTTTTTATTAGGATGCTATGCTTCACGCATAAATGCCTCCGACGGCGCGGATCTGGCACAGATTTCACCCCAAAACTACGGCCGGCGAAACAGCGAAGTTCTGCTTGGACGTTTTCTATATTACGCAACTTAATTGGAAAATAATAAGGGAGATCACCGGTCAAAGATGGTGGGCGCAACAGGGATTGAACCTGTGACCCCTACCATGTCAAGAATGCGCTCTATGTGAAAAATTGGCAGAAAACCGGCGGCGGCAGAGATTATGCTGTAACCAATAGCCAAATCCTAACCACTTCTCGTTTTTGGCAATCCGATTCGCTTTCCGCTTGTACCCACCCCCAACCCGTACTATGCTCACGGGGCTGCGGCGGCGTGGATTGGACACGCGGGAGAGGGCTCTCCCTAAACGAGAACATGCGGCTCACCAGCCCAGAGCAAGCATGCTAGACGGATAAGGACCGGAAAGGCTCCGGGACGCCAAAGAGGTTATGCTCCGGTTCCGTCAGCGAAAGCCGGTATCAAGCCCGGCCCGCAGCAAGCCACGAGGTGGGAACGGCTACCCCACGCACCAGCAGTTGGCGTGCTGGTAATTAACGCACCGGGAGCCTTTGTTCGCCTCCCACCCGGTGCGCCAAGAGATCGGGGATTGCGTCCCGCGTGGCATCAATTTGAGGTTACAACTGTTTCCTGATTGGAAATAGTTGGCCGGATAGTCCGGGTCGCCCCCGGCAGAGGTAGGCCGTCGCGGAGCCGCCACAGGCGGTGGAAGCCCGTCAACCATTTGACCACGCAAAATCAGGCGCGCATCATCCCCTCCCTCATTTCGGAGAAGAATGATGACTGACGGAAATTGGCCCGACCCGAACCGCCCCGGCGAGCCTGAAGATGTTACCAAGGCTGCCGACTATTTGCTGTCGAATGGCCCTCTTGACCAGCCAATCGCTTATTCTTGGATTCCTGCGCACGGAACGGGGCAGGCTGGTTGGCTACGTATGGATCCTGCCATGACGGGGCGTGTGCAATATTCCCCACAAGCTGCAGCAGAGGAATTGTATTTCCGGGGTCCGGCGCGGTAACTGGCGGCGATTAGCTATTGTGCAGCATCGCCCTCTTCTCACACGCCAGCACCAGCGACCGACAAGCCGCATAAGGCCCGGCCAGCGTAGCACTTGGACCGGTGTATTCCACCTGAGACACGCGCCCGGTCTTTAGTCGCGCAACCATGTGGCACGTCCCGTGGCCGCCAAGGTCCATCTCAAACGAGAGCGGCGTCTTGATCGTCAGCGGCCCCTGCACCTGCTGGTCCTGCCGCCACTCCAGCACCTCGCCGTCAGGAAGGGGCTCGCGGTTGTCCGGCACCCCGGCGCATGCGATCAGGTCCGCCCGCCCCATGCCGATCAGGTCATGTTTGGCGCGGGTTGGGAGACTGGAGCAGGCGGAGAGGAGGATGGCGGCCAGAAGGCCGGCCTTACCCAAACGGATCATCGCGCCGCCTCCCCCACGCCATCAGCACCGCCAGCCCAGACCCCAGCACCAAAGTGCCGAGGCTTCCAAGAATCAGGCCGCATTCAAAGCCGCTCATTTCACCGCCAGAGTGGAAAGCGCCGTCGCTTCCTGCGTGCCGGACACGCTGGTCAGGCTGATGCCAAGCATGCCCTCAAATGCGTCGATCACGGTCAGCAGCGCATTGAAGGTGGTGATGGCCGTATTCACAACGCTGTTCGTGACGGTCTGCTGAGCGGCGACCAGCCCGGCCCTGAGCGCCACGGCGGCATTGTTCAGATCCACCAGCAGCGTATCAATCCGGGTTTTGGCGTCCGTGTTGTCGTAGCTGACCGTCAGACTGCCGTTGGTCTGGGTCGCAAAGGCAGAAAGCGAGACAGACAGCGCGCCCCCGGCGGCCTCAATCGCGGCCACGGCAGGCGTGCCCATAGCAGTGGACACAGCCGTGATGCTGAGAATCGTCGTGACCGCATTGATCCCGGCCTGCCCATAAGCTTTGACCTTGGCGGTATTGAGGGTCAGCGTGGTCGTTTTGCCACTGGTCGTGACCGTGCAGGCGGTGAGCCACCATACCAGCGGAACGCAGAAAATTACGGCGAGACTGGATCATGTCTTACTCTCCGGCCTGAGTGGCTGCGGGCTGATTGAGGTTGTCCGCAGACTCCGTTGCGGTCGCTGCTTCCGCAGTCGCTTTGCTTTTGGCCGCGACGACAGCTTTGTTGACACCGGTCAACGCCTCGGTCGCCCCGGCCAGCACGCCGTCCAGATCAAAGGAGACGCGCTCCGCCACGGCGGGCAGCAGGCCATCCAGCACGGACGTAATGCCCCTGGTGATCTTGGTCGCGTTATCGGTCAGGGGCTTGCCGGTGATGGTGGCCACCAGCCCTTCCCCAGCGGTGACCAGAGGCGTGATGGCAGCGGAATTGGTGACGGTGAGGTCAGTCGTCATGATGGGTTCCAGTCAATTTTTGGGGTTGGTGGTATTGGTGGGTGCGACTGCGCCCTGAGACGCATTGACCCGCGCCCCGAGGTGGTTCACGGCCCATCCGAAGTTAAGACCGATAGCGGAGACCAGTTTGTATGGGAGTGTCCATTTGCTCCCGACCGGGGGCGCGGGAACCGCTGCGGCAATCCCGCCACAGACGATGATCACGCTGGCAACCACCGAACTCCACGGCTCCGGGATGGCAGAAAACAAAAGGGGCACCACCGCAGTGATGCCCCCGATCTTGGCCGCGTTGACCGCGACGGTCTTTTTGGTCTGTGGGTCAGCCACTGGCTGCTTCTCCTGTCGATGTGGCGGTGGCTGGCTGGCCATCCCAGACCAGCCATTCAGCATGCCGCCGCCGAGTCAGGCCCGGGGA
>NZ_JACRVS010000041.1:0-15534 GCF_018811985.1 Acetobacter sp. P5B1
TGGAGGGATCGAAGAACCCTTGATTGATGTGCTTGGCCGGTAATTTCTGGGTTTTGGCGATTTGATTGACGGTTTTTGCGATGGCGTCCAGTCTGCGTTTTGAGCGGATTGGGAGTTGTCTCTCGCTGGATGGCTATGCGCTCGCGTTCAATCTTTCGAGGAAGAGGAGGCGGCGCATATTGTAGACGATATTGGCGAGCCCGATCCTCATGGTGGCTCGACTGATACCGACAGTCCGGACAACCAGCCCCGTCTGTGACTTCTGATCGGCAAAGACATGCTCGACACGCGAGCGGATGACCGACTTTCCAGCATTTGATTTCTGGATATGCCGGGGCATAGGCTTGAGATGCGGCTTTTTGCGATGAACCTTGGAGACAAAGCCCTGCTTTTCCATGAAGTCTTCGTTGGCTTTTGAGCGATAGGCCGTGTCGGCCCAGACACTTGAGGCCGTATTGGTTTTATCCAAAAGCCCCTCTCTCAATCGCGCGCCATCACTGGCAGCGGCATGCGTTGTTTTCCATTTGCGGATGAACCGGTATTTCCGATCGATGGAAACATGCGATTTATAGCCAAAGAACGGGATGGCGAGATCGCTGGATGGCATGGTTCCATCATCCTGCCGCTTCGCCTTCGTGAACTTCAGTGTCCAGCGCGCATGACGATCCTTGTGCGACAGCTTTGCGGGTTTGTCCTGCCAGTCTTCAGGAATACGGCCTGCTCGCAGATCCGCTTTCTCTGCATTGGTGTTCCGCTGCTTCGGAGCCGCTACCAGCGTGGCATCCAGGATCTGGCCTGACATCGGCAAATACCCGGCGTTACGCAGGGTCGCATCAAAGCGTTTGAACAGCCCATCGATCGCACCCGCCTGGGTCAGACGCTTTTGACACAGCCAGACCGTTTTGGCATCCGGCACCCGATCTGAAAGTCCCAGCCCAAGGAAACGCATAAAGGAGAGGCGATCGTTGATCAGATATTCCGTCCGCTCATCAGACAAATTGTTGAGCGTCTGGATCACCAGGATCTTGAACATCAGCACAGGATCAAATGGCGGTCGTCCGCCCTTGCTTCCATCGGAATACGCCAGGGCCTTGTCCAGATCAGGACGGAACGCTTCAAAATCCACAGTCCGGGAAAACGCTTCGAGCTGATCGCCAAGCCCACTCAGCCGGGCAAGACGCTCTTCAACATCAAAGAAACCAGACTGCTTCATATCGCCATTCCCTCAATCAACGCAGAAGAAATAGAATCATACAGAAGACCTCAAAACCAGGGGGTTTTTAGAACCCTCCAAATGGCGGTCGTCCGCCCTTGCTTCCATCGGAATACGCCAGGGCCTTGTCCAGATCAGGACGGAACGCTTCAAAATCCACAGTCCGGGAAAACGCTTCGAGCTGATCGCCAAGCCCACTCAGCCGGGCAAGACGCTCTTCAACATCAAAGAAACCAGACTGCTTCATATCGCCATTCCCTCAATCAACGCAGAAGAAATAGAATCATACAGAAGACCTCAAAACCAGGGGGTTTTTAGAACCCTCCACCTCATGCGTCTGATCCGGGGCCCCTTCCGTCATGATCTGAATGGTTCTGGTGAACAGATTGTTCAGGAAGATCCCGGTATCCTCGGCAAAAAAGCAGAAGATGAGACGCGCCATGAAATGGTTCATGTCGTGGCGGCGTTCTTCCGTTGCCCAGTCGGGGTTTTCCTTCAGAAGTTCGACATAAAGACGGTTCAGGCGTGACGTAGCCTTAACGTCGATCGGGTTGTTCTTGATCTTCTGGACGGTCGTGATACCCGCCAGGGGCAGGAAAAACCCGAACCGATCAGCCAGATGCGTGAACACATCTGTAATATGCTCATCTTCCGTGCGGTCTTCCGCCTCAAACGTCACCCCATCCGTGGCCAACAGAAACCGCGCCTTGGCCGACTGGGTCTTGGGGTTTTCCCGGAGCAGATTCAGGGTCTGGGCAACCTGGCCTTCCGGACAGACGGCCAGATGGATGTTGTTGCGCTGGAGCACCGCTCCGGGAACGTCCGAGCGGTTATCCTTGCGAAGCCGCTTGATCGTGACATCGCGGTTTCCGAACGCTTGCAGGAACTCGAATGGAAATTCCCCGGGATTAAAAGGTGCCTCGGCAATCCGGGAGACAGCTTCTTCAATCTCAACGGGATTCATGCGAAAAATTCCATACGTTCGAAAACCAGATCATACACCTCATGCACCACCGGACACCTCCAGGAAGAGGCGGACCAGAGGTGCGTTGATATAATAATTGCTCCGTCCTGAGCGGTGCTTGGACAGCAGACCTTTCTCCGACAGCTGATCGAGATATTTCCCTGCCGTCTGACGCGCGATACTCAGGTCCGACTGGACATACTCGATTTTCGTGTAAGGGTGCCGGAACAGGTTGTTCAGCAGCTCCTGGCTGTAAATCTTGGGCAGTTCCGTGCGCATCCGCTGCTTCATGGTGGCCATCTGCGCCCACATGCCTTCAATCAGCTCCAGAGTGATCCTGGATGTCTCGGCCACGGCACGCAGCATGTAGAGGATCCACGCTTCCCATGCGCCTTCATCCCGCACCTTCTGCAACAGGCGATAATACTCATCCTTGTGCCGTGTGATGTAGCGCGACAAATAGAGGATCGGGATATCCAGAAGACCGGTCCGGGTCAGATACAACACATTCAGAATCCGCCCGACACGGCCATTCCCATCGGGGAAAGGATGGATGCTCTCAAACTGATGGTGGATCAGGGCCATCTTGATGAGCGGATCCAGATCACAGAGCCCGTCATCATTCACGAACCGCTCCAGATCCGACATATGCCGGATAATCTCCCGTCCATCCTGCGGCGGCACAAAGACCACTTCCCCCGTGCGCTCGTTCTTCAGGGCCGTTCCCGGAGTGTTTCGAAACCCATCTTCCCGCTTCTTGAGCCTCTGGAAAATCGCGATCAGCCCCTTGTTCAGGATCAGCCCGTCGGTTTCCTTCAGCAACCGAAATCCCAGATGTAAGGCATCGCGATAAAGGGCAACTTCCTTGGCCGCCATTGAGTCCGGTCCCTCAGGAAATAAATCGGCCTGAAAAAGCTCATCCTGGGTGGTGACGATATTCTCGATTTCCGAAGACGCTTTGGCTTCCTGCAAAGCCAACGTATCAATCAGGATCCCCTGATTGGGAATAGTTGCCGCCCGCCCCTTCAGTTCCGCCAGAGCCTTATTGGCCTCGACCAGCGCCCTGAGAACCGGAACCGTTTCTATGTCCGTCTGAGGCGGCAAAGGTCGAATAAGGTAGGTTGGCGTTAACATGACATCCTGACGTGGTAGCAATATGTGTTTTTTCTAACACGTCAGAATAATCCGTCAAAGAAATCCGGTTTCTTTGACATGTCATATTCTGCTGTCGGCTTTTATCCCCTGAAGACTATTCCTGCTCTGCCGAAACAATGATGACACAGGGTTTCTGAGTTTTTTCCTGACCCGATGCCGCTTTCTGGCAGGCTGCGATCCTGTCTCTGTTGGCCTCAACCAGCTGGCTGTCCTCACGTACACGTTGCCAGCCTTCAGGATTGCTGACCGCCATCATCATGGCCCCAGAGTTCCAGCGATCTTTCTCCCCAACAATAAAGGATGCCACTCGCGTCCCGACAGAAGATGGCAGGAGATACGCCAAAACAGGCGACAACCCGATCCCTGCAACAAGACAGGCAAGCCCCACCCCTAACAGCCACCAGTTCTGACGATCCTGCTGACGGGACTGACCAATGATATTGGCAAGAACCCGACGTTCCCCCTGAACCTCACCTATCGCTTTCTGAAACGCTGTCTGCATCTCCTGACTGGCAGAAATCCCGGCCTGACGAATCCCTTGCCCATACGCCTGCGGCGTCATCTTCAGCGTTGGAGTGTCCTCAATCGCCTTCATCCGCGTACTAACCACGTTCATAGCTTTTACGACGCGGGCCAGATCCTCCGTGTAATCCGGCGGCCGGTTATCCCGCCACGCCTGCGGCAACGCTTCCACGCTGCGCCGGAGCACCGTCATTTCGGCGCACAGATCCTCGAACGCACGTGCTGCTGGATCTGTCTCAGACATCAGACATCCTCCCACGGATTGAAAAAACGCACACCGACCTCACGACCGATGGCCCCCAGAAGCGATCCTAGCCGAACGGCCGCTTCTTTTTTCTGCATGTCCTCTCCAGTCACCTCGCTGAAATCAGACAACCCGTTCCAGCCCCAGATGTGTCACAAACGGATCAAAGTCCCGGTCACTGTAAAGGAGCCGATACCCGCTTACGATACATCGTGTGGCAATCAGGGTATCAATGGTTTTCCGGATGGTGATGCCTCTGGCACGCAGGTCACGGAAATATCGTGCCGCCTCGATCATGACATCACGCCCCCCGATCTCCACCAGATCCAGAGCGCCAAGCAGTCTCCGCGCCTTGTTGAAATCCCGTTCGCTCGCAAATCCCTGAAGAACTTCCGTCATCATCAGATCCCCAATGGCGACCAGTTCCTCTCCCAGCAACCGGTCCAGAGCATCAACCTGTGGCGTCACCGTACCCCTGAAAAAATCGATCCAGACCGATGAATCGACCAGAATCATACGTCGGAACGCATGGCGTCGAGATCACCCCGCCACTCCAGCCTGCCCTTCATGGAACGCAGTTGCCGCTGCTGATTCAACTTGATCAGCGTCCGCAATCCGAGTTCGACGGCTTCTTTCTTGGTTTTGACGCCAGACGCCTTCAGCGCATCTGTCATGAGGGTATCGTCAATAATGATGTTGGTTCGCATGATGTGTATCTCCAGTGAAAATTATACACATCAACATCTCCTCTCTCAAGCAGATTACATCCCCATATCCATACCGCGCGACCTGGAGCGTGAGAGGGCCTGCTTCCGCTGATGGGGATGCAACCCGTGATCAAGCGTCGATCCCTTCCGGATGCCCAGCTCGCGGCTTTTCTCCCGCAGAATGGACTCAAGCTGCGCATCCCGCTTCAGCTCCTTCAGCGCCACACCCTGCTGCTCCCGGCTCAGCCCGTCCCAGGCCTTCACAAACCGCGCTGCCCGCAGATCCGGACTCTTCCGCACCCTGTCCTCATGCTCCAGCCCCTCGACCAATTTGCGCGCCCGTGCCGGACCTTCCAGACCATATAGCGCCTGCCGGATCTCCGGCTGATGCTTCAGCGCCGCCCGCAGATCCGCCTCACCGCCACGCCGGACCCGCTCCAGATCCCGCCCGGCTTCAAAAAGCGCCTTCTTCTGATGCTCCAGCACGGGCAACTCCTGGCGCACCATGCGCTCGGCATCCACCCAGGCCCGCGCATACCGCTCCACCGCCTGCTGAAGCGGGTCACTCCCCGGTATAAACCCGTCCAGCCCGGCCGGCACCTGCTCACGCTGCACACGGGGCAGCCGCAACCCGGCAAAGGGAGATGCGGGAGCTTCACGCTCAACCCCACTCTTCCCCTTACCGGCCTCAGCCTCCATCCCGGTCAAAACGTCTTTTTCCATCTTGCGGTTTCGCCCCCGCACGGACAGGTCCAGTCCATCGAACATCCCGCGTTTTTGCTGTGCCGACGCAGGCTCTGGCATAGGCACACCTTCGACCTGCCTGTCCTGCCGGGGGCCAGAGGCGGCCTTCTCACGCTCCACCACGATCTCGCTCTCGGGGACATGCAGCCCGCGCCGACGCGCAAACCCGGCATCCCGATCCCGGACATGCGGGTAATCCAGCGTGGTGTCCTTCAGCCGCTCGCGCGACAGCCGCCGCACCAGCCCGTCAAGGTCGCCCACATCATCCCGGCCCCAATGGATGGACACGCTCTCCCGATGCCGCGACAGCGCCACATAGGCCCCGTGCCGGTCCATGCTCCCCGTCGCCAGCACATGCGCCCGATCCACCGTCACACCCTGCGATTTGTGGATGGTGGCCGCATAGCCATGATCCAGCGCGTCATAATCCGCCACCGACACGGACACGACCCGGCCACGCCCGACACCCTCCTTCCCATCGAGCTGCACCGACAGCACGAGATCCTCGGCCTCGGCCGATCCCTCGATGCCCCGCACCGTGCCTAGCGTGCCGTTCTTTACCCCCAGTTCCCGGTCATTGCGCAGGAAGTAGACCCGCTCCCCGTCCGCGAACATCCGCTCGCCCTGCGCGGTCGGCACCAGCACGTCGTCACCCAGCTCACCCGCGTCCCTGCGGATCTCGCGCGCCGCTTCGTTCAGCGCCCGCACATCGACACGCCGATGCGCCAGCATGATCTGGCTTTCTTCTGGCGCAGCCTGACGGGCTTCCTCCCACCCGGCCACCACTCCGGCCCGCGCCTCTTCCAGCGTGTCATGCCCACGCACCAGGCCAGCCGCCTCATAGCGACCCAGCGCCTCCCCCGTCCGCCCCGTCGCCAGCTCCTTCGTGGCCGCCTGCTGCCAGCCTTCACGCTGCCGGCGTACGGTGGTGATTTCCACCGACCCGACCCGCTCGGCCACCGCCCGGAACGCCCCGCCGGCCTCAATCGCCTGCAACTGCTCGGGATCACCCACCAGCACCACCTTGGCCCCGGCTTCGCGGACGACAGACAGAACCCGCTCCATCTGCCGTGACCCCACCATGCCGGCCTCGTCCACCACCAGCACGTCCCCGCGCTCCAGCAGGTCGAACCCACGCTCCCACGCCCGCTCCAGGGACGCCAGCGTCCGGCTCTCAATCCCACACCCCGCTTCCAGCCCTTCCGCCGCGATCCCCGACAGCGCCGCCCCGCGCACCCGGTACCCGGCCTCTTCCCATGCCGCACGGGCCACACCCAGCATGGTGCTCTTCCCCGTCCCGGCATACCCGACCACCACGGACAGGTCGCGGGACTTCGTGACCTCGCCCACCGCCAGCGCCTGCTCCTCCCCAAGACCGGAATGCTGCATCGCTGCCCGACGCACCGCCAGCGGCACCGCATGCCCCTGAGACTGCCCCATCGCGAGCGACGCTTCTTCCAGACGCTGCTCGACCCCGATCATCGCGCGCGTGGAGAACCGCTCCCGCCCATGCCCGTCCTTCCCGAGAGCGACCAGCTCCGGACATGCCTCCACCCGAACCATGACGGCCGTAAACTGTTCAGCGTCCACCGTCTGCCGGTCCACAAACCGCGCCATGTCCTGCCGGGTAAATGTGCTCTGCTGCTGGGTCAGCGCCTCCAGCGCCACATGCGGCTCGGCCAGCAACCTTTCCCCATTGCGTCGCGCGATCTCCAGATGATCAGCGACCCGTTCCGCATCCTCGCCCCGCTCTTCCCGGCGCATCCCAGCCGGACCGATTTTGTTCTGCGGCTCAAGGTCGATCCCCTGTGCCGCGAACGACCGATGATCGATCCGCACGTCTAGGTCCAGTTCGGCCAGCCGTTCATTGGCAAGTGACGCCCATCGCTCCCGCCATGTCAGCAGGAGTTCCTTGTCATTCCACGAGCGTTCTTTCGCACCAAACCCGTTCTCATCCACAGACCGCGTGGACAGCATCACATGGGCATGCGGCTTCGCCAGCCCGTCTTCGCCGATGTCCCAATGCACATTGAGATCGGCCACCATGCCGCGTTCCACGAACTGCTCCCGCACGAAATCCCGCGCCAGCGCGATCCCCTGCGCCTGGGTCATTTCGCGCGGGATTGAAAACTCCACTTCGCGGGCGAGCTGGGCATCCTTACGTTTCTCGATCGCCTCGACCTCGTTCCATAAGGTCGCACGGTCGAGAAACCGTTCCGGTGCGCCATCGGGCAGCAGGATCTCGGAATGCACCACGCCGCTCTTGTTGGAAAAGTCATGATCACGATCCAGACGCACATCATGCAGGCGGCATGCCGCGCGATAGGCCGCCGCTGCCACGGCGCTCCGGCCGGTGGCGCGGCTGATGACCTTTGCATGCAGATGATAGATCGCCATGAACGCGATCCTATCACACTACTTAAGCGCACGTCACGCAGTGACGTATAAGCGCGCACTCACATTTTATTGCGCCATAAAGGTTGATTACTCTGGATGAGTGACGCGGTTCTCGGCTGTGTGATAGAGTATGGCACAAACCAGCAGAACAGGGGACCAAAAATGCGCAAACCACGGGACATTGATGCGGAACTGAAGGCGCTTCAGGAAAAGGCGAAGCAGCTTAAGGCGCAACGGACCATCCAGCTCGGTGAACTGGTCGAGGTGACGGGAGCCGATACCCTGTCGATTGAGGCGCTGGCCGGGGTACTGCTTGCGGCTGTCGAACAGGCTGACGGCAAACCCGAAGCCGTTGCGAGGTGGACCGAACGCGGGGAATCTTTCTTTCAGACAGGCGGGAAAAAGGGCAACCGGAAAGGAAATGGACACGATCAGAACGGAGCTTCTGGCGCTTGAAAGACGAATCAGGAAGCAGGAAGCCCTGATCCATCGCCATCAGGCACGAAAGGCACGCACCGACATGCGCGACTGGGCAAAGGCGCGACGGGAACGCACCCGTCATCTGATCGAACTGGGCGGCCTGGTCCAGAAGGCGGGACTGGTTGATCTGACCGATGATGACCGCGCCACCCTGCTCGGAGCCTTTCTGGATATTGCGGGGCAGCTTCAGGGGGGAAATGAGACCACCCCGGACGACCTGAAAACACGCTGGAGGCGCGCGGGGCTTCATGCCTTCGACAGGGACAGGGAACATGACTGATTGCAAAACACGATCATCCGAAACGGACAGATTGTAATCTCGGCCACAGAACAATTTGACGGCCTGGAAACTGACCGCCACAAACACTTCAAGAGGATACCTAATGGCTCCAGAATACCCTTCTCCAGAATGGTTTTCTGATACAATCAACCGTCATCAATGGATGTGGAATCTGAATGCCCGGTTTGTTTCACAGGCAGCAAAGCGTATGACCGATACGGACGCTCTAGTCTTGCTCAATGAGGCGGTCAATCTGGAAATAGCGGAAACGGCTGCCAACCTTCTTCGGGAAGGTGTGCCAGAAAAAATTGTCGCTGATTTCGTTATAGCTTACAGTCAGACACAACGAGCAGAATTGCTGGATAATGTCTGCGATTACGCATGGCGGATTTCTGCCCCTGTCGCTGCCACGAAACACGAGGCGATGAAGACATGACCATGACGGACCTTTCCGACGAACGGGCTGCCAAAAGGGATGCAATCCGCAAGGCACGCAACAGCACGAAACCCACTGTCCCGGCCGATCAGGTTCTTGCTCTTCTGGACGCCGATCTGGCCCGGATTCAGGCGGCCATTGACACCCTCCCTACGCCTCGCCCCACGGATTGATGAGGGTGTTGGTGTCGTGAACGATCCCCCCCGAAATCCACGTCCCTGATGGCCTCGTGGAACGCGGGAACGATCCCTCATTCCCGCGCTGAAGATTACCAGTAATATTCGTGGGGTCGCCGGGTGCCGGTATACGGAAAGACCGCCTCGACAGGATCGAGGTCGCCCTTGATGATCAGGCGGGCAACATGCCTGTCATGATGACGGCCAGGACGGATATCGTGCAGATGACTGTACCAGTTGGGAGATTCAGAGGCTTCACGTGAGCCTCCATAGCCACAGCGATCCGGCTGGTTAGCCCAGCGATGATTGCGACCGTATTTGCGGCTGTGATGATAGGTGCGAGACATGGGAGCTTCCCCTCCATGACGCGCGGAGTGATTTCCGAGCGTACCTACATCGCCCGATCTCCTCTGTTCTGGTCGGAATATACTTTACCGCGTCTGTGCGACATCGGTCTCCAGCAGGGACGCCGGCAGGCGCATGTTGAGGGCAGCCGCCTTGGGTTCGATCTCAAAGCGCATGGGCTTGAAACCGGACAGGTCATACCGGGTCAGATCGACGGTCGCGACGAAATCCTCGGCCGCTTCGTCACTGTGCAGCGAGGGCATGGACCTATTTTTGTAGCTCATACTGGTCGATCTCCTTCAGACTGCTTCGATCGGGCCTGGATAAGCCTTTACCAGCGGATCATGGGTCAGCAGAAGCAATCCTTCCACCGTGGCCTGTGCCACAAGGATCCGATCAAAGGGATCCCGATGCACATCTGGCAGTTGTCCGACTGCCAAGGCGTGCTGGCTGGTGATCGGTAACTCCTCATAACCGTTTTCGATCAGACCGCGTCGCAGCAGATGAGGATCGACCTGGAAGTCTGCCCGTCCCAGCCCGGTCTTAATGGTGATCTCCCAGAGACTGGCCGCACTGAAGACCAGATCATTGCCCGGATCTTCCATCAGGGTTCTCGCCCGTGCTGACAGCTTATCTGGCTCTCCGGCTGCCCAGAGCAGCAGATGGGTATCCAGAAGAAGCCTCATGCCGGACCGTCGAACAGAGACACAATATCGTCCTGTCCCATGCGATCAAAATCTTCGGGCACCCGGATTTTTCCAGCAAGAAACCCCAGACGCCGTTGCTGTAACTCTTCAGGAGCCGTAATCGGGCTGACCCGCACCATCGGCCGGCCGGCTTTGGCAATGATGAAGCTTTCCCCTTTCATGGCCGCGTCAATCAGCCGGGACAGATGGGTCTTGGCTTCGTGGATGTTGACCGTGCGCATGGCGAAAGCCTCCTGAGTTTACTCAAAAAAAAGACTTAGCCATATTAGTCTGGTCCATCAAGACAAATGTCGCCAGAACCACCTCAGGAAACGAAAAAAGCACACTCATCGCGTTCCTCGTTTACCGTCATACCCTTTCGGATGCGACATTGGCGGTCAGGAATGCCGCATAGCCCAGTTCGTCCATCTGACCTGCCGCCAGCGCGAGAACCGCATTTGCTGCATCTTCCTGGGCTGCCGTGAAACGATAGCCGTTCAGTTCCAGAAACAGCACACCGAGCACAAAGCCCGTACGCTTGTTCCCGTCGATGAAAGGATGGTTTTTGACGATACCCGCCGTATAGACGGCCGCCAGATGCACTGGATCCAGCGGATCCGCATAAGCCGCATGCTGCTGTGGCCGGGCAAGCGCGGATTTCAGAAGACCTGCATCCCGTACGCCGGAAGCGCCACCATGCACCCCCAACAGCCGATCATGCAGGATCAGGGTATCCCGTTCGTCTATCCAGACGAAGGCTGTCATTGAGCCAGAACATGCAGCGTATCACGGTAACGCCGCATAATATCTTCAGCCTTTGTCATTTTGGTTTCGAAGTCAGGATCATAGGGCACGAGCCGATATCCGCCTTCTGGTGCTTCGGTCAGATACAGGGGCGCGCCATCCTGGGTGTTCAGCCGTGAGATCACTTCCTTGGGTAGTACGACCCCGAGTGAGTTTCCGAATTTTCGCACTTTCAGCTCGACCATAGTGAATCCCCTCAATGTTATTACCAATGTAATAACTGTTTGCGGTTTCAGCAACCATCATGCATTTTTCTGACGTGCTCAGGCGAATAGGCAATGGCCAGCCTATCAAGCCCCGCAGGGCACTATGGATGGCCGCACAGGCCACAACACCCGTTACAGACACCCAAACAGCCACCACATCTGATAACGCCTGTACGGCCATCCTATGGCGTCTAGCGGGCATGTTGCGACACGTGAGCTGCTGAATGATCGCCTGAACTCCGATGTGTCTTGAGCAGTTTATGGTTTTGCCCGGTTCTTCTGATGTTGCAGGCGTTGGGTGAGCGCTGAACGGGAGAGCCCCGTAGGGCGTCGAAGGCGCCAACGTGGATGAGGAAGGTGCTCTGGTGGAGAGACGATGCGTTTCCGCATCGTCAGATCATGACTTTGCGCCGTAGGCGTGTCCGTTCAGTGCAGGCCCAAAGGGCCGAGCAGGGGGATGCCGGGGGGGAGATCGCGCTATGCGCGATTGGGGCGGCCGTAGGCCGCGAGCCGGCGGGGGCGGAGCCCCCAAGAGGCGGTGTTTGGGTTCAATTTGGTTGGAAATTTTTGAGGTTTGTGAGTTATCCACAGATCAAATGGTTAGAGAGGTGTTAAATAGGTGTTAGATTCTGTGTTAAGCGATTCTAGCATCCACTTAACACATTGATATAAAAACGGAATTTTTGGTTTTTTTCTCGGTTTGGTATTTAAAACCCCGAATCTCGGTATTTAAAACCCCGAATCTCGGTATTTAAAACCCCGAATCTCGGTTTCGGTATTTAAAACCCCGAATCACTTGACGCAGGTATTTAAAACCCCGAACTTTAGGCATGGTATCTGAACCCCCGAATCTGCCTGTTGTTCATGAGGCCCTCCTGCCGGAGCGTCATCCGCAGCATGACTTATTCATCTGCGACGTGGCAGATGCCGTGCTTAAGGACGTGATGCCGCAAATGGAGCATCCGTTCTATTCCCTGTCGAAAAAACCCGAAACTTCCGTTCGTCGCTATGAACATAACGGGCAATGGCTGGAAATCACGCCAAGCGTGAAGGGTCTTGCTACAATCTACGATAAGGATATTCTGATTTACTGTATTTCGCAGATCATGGCGAAACTAAAGGCCGGGGAAAAAGTATCGCAACGGGTGAGGATCAGCAGCCGCGACTTACTCATCTTCACCAATCGCGGAACGGCAGGTAAGGACTACAAAGCCCTCATCGAAGCCCTCGACCGCCTTGAAGGCACACGTATCCGCACTAACATTGTTACAGGCGACGAAGAACAGGTGGACGGTTTTGGCCTGATCGACGCTTCATCCATCCGCCGCAAACTTGGCCTCGACGGTCGCCTATTGCATTGCGAGATCAAGCTGTCGGATTGGGTCTTTAACGCAATTAAGAGCAATGATGTTCTGACACTGCATCGTGATTATTTCCGGCTACGCAAACCGCTGGAACGACGCGTTTATGAACTCGCTCGCAAACATTGCGGTCAGCAAGCGGTATGGAAAGCCTCTCTTGAGATCCTACTGAAAAAATCAGGCTCTCAAAGCCCAGAAAAATTATTCCGACAGATGATAAAGAACCTCGCTGCAAGCGATCATCTACCGGATTACCGTGTCGAATTCGATTCTCAGAAAGACATGGTAACATTCATCAATCGCGGCACAATGAAAGCTGCCGAGCCAGCAGCCGAGGCTTGGATGGGTGCGCTCGATCCTGATATTTACGGGGATGCTCGGAACATCGCGCCAGGGTGGGATGTGCATCATCTCGAAAGAGAATGGCGCATGTGGCTGGGTGATAACGAGATCGCTCCGAAGAACCCTGAGCGGCATTTCATCAAATTCTGCGAGACGTGGTTTGCTAAGCGTGGTCAACCCTGATTGTACAAATATACGAGCATAATCTATCTAAATAGATAATCAGCGCTCTCCAAAAGGATGACGACCGTGCTTACGCATCAAGTCATCAATGGCCTCCCCGATCAAACCCTGAATAGTTGTATCAGTATCAAGCGCAAGTTGATGTAGTCCTTTGCTAACTGCTGGAGAAAAATACCCCACCACAGCCCGCTTACCTTCTCTCGGATTACGTGAGCGGGCTTTCTCTACCACCGTTTGCGCTGTCGGTTCCACAACCGATGGCGCGACCGTCTTTTTGAGACCAGCAAACCGACTCATGCCGTATATCCTCAACTTAGAAAATTGCTAACGCGTTTTTGTGTCATCTTGTTTGTGTGATGGCATGTTAACTTGATCACACACCCAATTCCACAACAGTGCTATATCAGCAGCAGCCTTGCTTTCCGGCTCTGCTTCCTGCGCGGTACGACCGGAACCAACGCTATGATGAAAAACTGCACGCTCAGGCAAAACAACAGGAGCAACAGGGATACCAAATTGCGCCACAACCTCGGCCGCCTCCTTATAAACTTGGGGCGCACGAGGAGGACCCGCAGTAAAAATCACGAAGGCAGGTTTGCCACTGGCTCGCACAAGTTCCGCCGTTGTTCTAACAGCGTCCATATCGAAAGCACGTGGTCTGCATGGAATTAACAAGAAATCAGCGACACGACACGCCTCACGCGCCATAATATCGGCATGTGGGGGGGTATCTATTATCGATAGTTCTGCGCCCAGTTCGGACGCTTGTTCCAGCTTTCTTGATAACAAGGCGTGCGCCGCACAATCCACCACATCAGGCTCGACATCCCCCCGCCATGCTTTCCATGAACTTGCAGTCGCTTGGGGATCGGTATCGAGGATCAGAGAAACGTATCCAGCGGCACTGGCACTAGTAGCCAAGTGTAGGGCAAGCGTCGTCTTCCCAGCGCCTCCCTTCTGACTAATGATCGCGATTGTTTTCATGTCGCCATGTTTCTGTGTTAACACATTAACAAATTACCATGTTATTTTGATAACTCAATATCTTCCTCAAAAAAATCGACGATCTAATCGAACCCAATATTCCGCATGTCTCAGACCGATGCCGTTAGCACCCATATAATGCTATCATGTTTATGTGTTAACACATAAACACAGTGACGTGTTATCTTTCCCGCTGCACAATGGCAGCGACAGTGTTCTTGCTGATTCCCAGATCGCGGGCGATCCACCGATAACTCCGCTTTTCGGCCACTAACGCCAGAACCTTCGGAGCCAGACGATCAGACTTCGGCCGCTCTCCTTTCTGTCGACCGAGAACCTTCCCTCGCGCCCTGGCGGCGGCCAGACCGGACTTCACCCGCTCGCTGATCAGATCCCGCTCGAACTCTGCAATCCCGGCCAGAACCGTCGCCAGCATCCGTCCATGTGGTGTTGCCAGATCGAACGTCATCCCCGTTATGGCGATCAGGGAAACACGATAGCTCTCCAGCTCCTGAAGCGTGGAGATGAGATCAATGGTCGAACGCCCCCAGCGGGACAGCTCCGTCACCAGAATGGCGTCAATTTTACGGGCCTGGGCCAGTGCCATGACCTTTCGACGCTCGGCCCGATCCACTCGAACGCCAGAGCCGGTCTCCATGAAAACGTCCAGCACTTCATAGCCCGCACGTTCAGCAAACCGCTTCAGCTCGTCCTTCTGGCGCACGCAGGACTGATCGGCCGTGGAAACCCGGCAATAGATGACCGCGCGCTGTCCCATTTGAACCCTCCCGGAAAAACCACCATGCAGGCCTTGATACACCGTGGCTCCGGGTTGTCCCAATCTGACTATAGTCTGATTGGGACAAACTAATTTGAATGGAAGAAATGGGGGATTGCGGACCATCCGATTTGGAGCGTGGGTCAGATATTTTTAATTATTGTCTCACTACCAAAGGAATGTCAGGCTCATCAAATATGGAGCGTCAACGTAGGGGAAAGAAATGAGACGCGATATGGATTTAGTTCGCCAATTACTTCTGAAGCTGGAAGGCATTGAGAGCCCTTTTGGAAATTCACGGATGAGCGTTTCGGCGTAGCATGAGGCTTCCCATGGCGATGTGGATCATGGCCTCTGCGACGTCGATCCGCTGTTCGTAGTCCTTCACAAGGCGACGCCAGCGGATCATCCAACCGAAGGTCCGTTCCACAACCCACCGACGCGGCAGGATTTCAAACCCTTTTGCTGTCTCTGACCGCCGGATGATCTCGACTGTGAAGTCGAGAAAAGTGGCCTTATCCATCAAC
>NZ_JACRVS010000042.1:0-12362 GCF_018811985.1 Acetobacter sp. P5B1
CTTCCTGTGGAAGCCGAAGCTACGCATTCCCGATATCTACGAAAATCCTGCAAACCAGAAAGCATTCGGGCAGCTTCTCGATACCTGCCTGTGTTGCAATACCGACGAGCACGTGGTCTCGGCCATCCACGCGATCGATGCCCGGAAGATAAAAGGGCTGGGACCAGCCGTCGCCAATCTGCTGTATTTCCTGCATCCTACGATCATGCCGCCTTTCAATACGGCAATCGTGAACGGCTATAACGCCTTAACCGGATCAAAGATGAAGTTGGGCCGATGGGAGGAATATCTTGCCATGCGGCAGGGCATTCTGAAGCTGAATGCGACCTATCGTTCGCTGCTGTCCAATGATCTGGGCGCTATCGGAGGACTGCTGTTTGATCTCGGAAGCGGACGCTATACAGCGCCACCTCTCAATGATGATGAAACAGCGCGGAAACTCTGGGAAGCCGATCTTCACCAGGTGAGGGAGCAGAGCGCAAAAGAAGCCCGGATACTCGCCGCAGAGCGGGAAACGGATCACACCCATACCGAAATTCAGGGTTGGCTTCGCGATCTGGGGCTTTCCCTAGGGTATGATGTCTGGATTGCTGCCAATGATCGTGGCCGTCCATGGCAGGACGGTAAATTGGGAGATGGCTGTCTGTCGATGTTGCCGGGGTTCACGACGGAAACGCAGGGAGCGGAATCCGTGCGCCTGATCGATGTTCTGTGGCTCGGTCGGGAAAGCCACAGGATTGTGGCAGCCTTCGAGGTTGAGCATTCAACGACCATCTATTCCGGCATCGTGCGGATGCTGGATCTTGCTCTCGGGTCAGAGGCGCAGGCCCTGGAGGGACTGTTCCTTGTTGCGCCGGATAAGCGGGAAGCCGATGTGCGGGAACAACTGCGGCGACCGGCTTTCAGCAGGATTGCCGATCTGAAAGTCCGGTATCTGCCTTACGGGGCGCTTGAGAAGGATCGTAAGGCCATTGAGCGCTTTGGGCAGGGTATGAAACCCATTCAAGCTATATCCCATCTGCTGATCCCTGCGTGAAAATCTATGCTCTTGTAATGAACGGGTCATCGCTTCGTGTGGGTTCCTGTCGCGGATAGGCATGCCTTCCGAACGAAATAGGCAATCTGCTTTTATCGAAGTCTCAGGGCATTGAGCCGCAGTGCGTTTGTCACGACGGCCAGGGATGACAGGGCCATCGCGCCTCCCGCGAACATGGGCGACAGCGTAAGGCCAAAGACGGGATACAGGACTCCTGCGGCAAGTGGAATGCCGATCCCATTGAACAGGAAGGAGAATGCCAGATTCTGCCGGATGTTGCGCATCGTTGCCTGTGCCAGGCGGCGGGCGCGTACCAGTCCGGCGAGGCTGCCTTGTGCCAGTGTCATCCCAGCACTTTCGATCGCGACATCGGTGCCTGTGCCCATGGCGATTCCGATATCGGCGGTGGCCAGGGCCGGCGCGTCGTTGACGCCGTCGCCCGCCATGGCGACACGGGCTCCCTTGTGTTGCATGTCACGAATGATTGCGGCCTTGTCCTCAGGCTTGAGGTCGGCATGCACCTCGTCGATCCCCGCCTGACGGGCGACGACTTCCGCAGTCCGGGCGTTGTCGCCCGTCAGCATCACGATCCGCATGCCGACTGCGTGCAGTGCCGCGATGGTCTCCTTCGCGTCGGTCTTCAACGGATCGGCCACGACCAGCAACCCAGCGGCCTGTCCGTCGATGCCGACGAACATGACGCCCGCGCCCTCCGCCCGGTGGCTGTCCGCGACAGGGATCAATGCTGACGCATCGATGCCCTGCTGCCGCATCTGGGCCTGGTTTCCGACGACGACGGCATGCCCGTCCACGGTGCCGGTCACGCCCAGGCCGGTCTGAGAGGCGAAATCCCCGACCGATGCGGCTTGAAGGCCCTGCGCCGTCATCGCGGCGACCAGCGCCTGGGCCAGCGGATGCTCGGACTGCGTTTCCAGTGATGCCGCCAACCGCAGGACGATGCTGGAATCCCATGCACCTGATGTTTCGGTCGCGATCAGCCGGGGCTTGCCTTCCGTTACGGTGCCGGTCTTGTCGATCACCAGCGTATCGACCGTATCCAGCGCCTGCAGTGCTTCGGCGTTGCGAACCAGCACGCCGGCTCGCGCCCCGCGTCCCATGCCGACCATGATCGACATCGGAGTGGCCAGGCCCAGCGCGCACGGGCAGGCGATCACCAGGACCGCAATGGCGTTCAGCAGTGCGTGTCCGAAGCGCGGTTGCGGACCGACCAGAAGCCAGACGACGAAGGTCAGCAGGGACACAAGCACGACCAGCGGCACGAACCAGCCGGAGACCCGGTCCGCCACCGCCTGGATCGGTGCCCGTGTACGCTGCGCAGCCGCCACCATGCTGACGATTCGGGCCAGCATCGTGTCCGAGCCAACGGCCTCGGCCGTCATCAGCAGGCTGCCGGTGCCGTTGATGGTTCCGCCCGTCACCTTGTCACCCGGGCCCTTGGCGACAGGTGCTGGCTCTCCTGTCAGCATGGCTTCGTCCACGCTGGAGCGCCCGTCCATGACGGTGCCGTCCACCGGGATGCTTTCCCCCGGCCGGATGCGGAGCCGATTGCCGGGCACGATCTGGGCCAGCGGTACGTCGTCCTCGCGATCCTGCGCGCCGACCCGGTGTGCGATTTTCGGTGCGAGATCCAGCAGGGCGCGAATGGCGCGACTGGTACGGGCGCGGGCGCGCAGTTCCAGGACCTGCCCGGCCAACACCAGGACCACGATAACACCTGCGGCTTCGTAATAGACTGGGACCGACCCGTCATGCATGCGGAAGGCAGCAGGGAACAGGCCAGGGGCTACTGTCGCGGCGATGCTGTAGAGAAAGCCCGCGCCGACGCCCAGCATGATCAACGTAAACATGTTCAGATGCCGGGTGCGGAGAGACATCCAGCCGCGTTCGAGGAACGGCCAGCCGGCCCACAGCACGATTGGTGCCGTAAGCGCCAACTGAATCCAGTTCGTCAGGCCGCCATCGAAAAATGCCAGCCCTCCCATATCCGCCGCCATGGCGATGACGACGAGCGGGACCGCCAATATGCTCGCTCCCCATAGGCGCCGGCTGAAATCCACGAGTTCCGGGTTGGGCATGTCGGCGTCGGATGGCTCCTCCGGTTCCAGCGCCATGCCGCAGATGGGGCAGGAGCCGGGGTGATCCTGTCGGATCTGGGGGTGCATCGGGCAGGTCCAGATCATCCCGGCCCGCCTGGGCTGAGGCTTGATGGGCGTCGTGTCCGCCTTGTGCAGGTAATGACAGGGGGCGGCCTCGAACTTTGTCTGGCAGTGCGCGCTGCAAAAATACCAGGTCCGGCCATCATGGTCGGCATGATGCGTCGCCGTCGCGGGATCGACCGTCATGCCACACACAGGATCCTTGACCAGGTGCGCGTCAACTCCGGTCGCTGCCGGGGTGGGACCATCTCCATGGAGATGGGACGCGCAAGCTGCTGTATTGTCGTTCGTCATGAAGCCCCCTTGCTTGTGGCCGCCAGCCGCGGCGTCGAAGTATGCCATAATCGCTTGCACTTCAAGGTATGCCCCGGTAGGGTATATCGCAATGAGGCAGTCACGGGTAAAGATTTTACAGGGCCTGAAACGGGTCGAAGGTCAGGTGCGTGGCATCCAGAAAATGGTGGACGACGACCGCTATTGCGTGGATGTTCTGCTTCAGCTTCGGGCCGCCAAGGCGGCGTTGCATCGGCTCGAGGGGCTTGTTCTGCGCGAACATATCGCGGGCTGCGTTGTAGAGGCGATCGAATCCGGCGATCCGGTGGAGCGTCAGGAAAAGATCGGAGAACTGATCGAAACGGTCAGCAAGATAACGGGGTAGACGTGCAAGGGATCGGCGCGACACGGTTGGGACGGTTGCTGGCCTGCCTGCTTCTGCAGGTGGGGCTGATGCTGGCGTCCATCATGCCGGGTCATGCCGCCACGGTGTCTTCTACAGTTGCTTTGGTTACCCAGCCGATGGTCGACATGCCAGGGATGCAGATGCCATCTCATGCGGATGCGGCGACCGCACATTGCAATCATGAACCGTGCCACGATCATCACCCATGTCATCATTGCGGCGATTGCTGTGTCCAGGGTTCCTGCGTCGCCAATTGGCTGATGCCACCATCCGTGACCAGGGCGTTTGATTACGCAGGTGTTACCGCGCCTTTCGGCATGTCGCGCTCAGATCGCATGGTCGGCCGTGCGTTCGCGCCCGCCCTGCCGCCGCCCAGACAGATGGCCTGATTCTGTTCTGACAGTCTCAGGGCTGGTCATGGACCTATGACCGGTTCCGCCTTCTCTCTTTTGCGGACTATTATTCATGTCAATACGATCACTTACGGGACGGGGCGCGATCACGCGCCGCCGTTTCGTCATCGGGACGGGCCTGTGGGGGGCGGCGCTGGCCGTCCCGCAGCGCAGCGCGGGCGCCTACGCTCCGGTCTATACACCGGCGTCGGGTCGGCCCGACCCGCTGCCTGGCACCCGTTTCGACCTTACGGTCGGTTCTGTGCCGGTCAATATCACCGGTGCGCGCATGCACGCGGTGGGTGTGAACGGCTCCACGCCCGCGCCGATCCTGCGGTGGCGTCAGGGCGACACAGTCGAACTGAATGTCACCAACCGGCTGGATGAGCCCAGTTCGATCCACTGGCACGGAATCCGGGTGCCGGCCGACATGGACGGCGTGCCCGGTCTGAGCTTTGGCGGGATCGCGCCGGGTGACACGTTCACCTATCGCTTCCCGCTGCATCAGAGCGGCACTTACTGGTATCACAGCCATTCCGGCTTCCAGGAGCAGACGGGCCTGTATGGGGCTCTGATCATCGACCCGAGAGACGGTTACGCGCAGCATTTCGACCGCGATTATGTGATGGTCCTGTCCGACTGGACCGACGTCGATCCTGAGGACATCGTCTCCAACCTCAAATTCCAGAGCGATTACTACAATTTCCGCCAGCGTACGGTGGACACGTTCTTCCGTGACGCACATCGGCAGGGGCTGGGTGCGACGATCCGAGATCGCCTGCAATGGGGTGCCATGAACATGGCGCCGACCGACATTCTGGATGTGTCGGGCATCATCTACACCTACCTGATCAACGGCCAGTCGCCTGCTGCAAACTGGACGGGCCTGTTCCGACCGGGCGAGCGCATACGCCTGCGCTTCATCAATGCATCGGCGATGACGCTGTTCGACGTGCGCATTCCCGGCCTGACGATGACCGTCGTTCAGGCCGACGGTAATGACGTGGAGCCCATCCCTGTCGATGAATTCCGCATCGGACCTGCGGAAACCTACGATGTGATTGTCGAGCCCACCGCCGATGGACCGTACACGGTCTTTGCCCAGGCTGAGGATCGTACCGGATACGCACGCGGCACGCTCGCCACCCGTCCGGGCCTTGCCGGTCCGGTCCCGCCCATGGACCCGCGCCCGCTGCGCACCATGACCGACATGGGCATGGGGAATATGGACATGAAGGGCGGCATGGCGGGCATGGAGATGGGGAGTTCGCCGGGGAAGCCCGGTGAAGCCCCTGCCAGCGGCGGCATGGACATGGATCACATGGACATGAAGGAGGCCAACAGACCCGGAGCCGCTGCGATGGATATGCCGGGCATGGCGGCTGCGTCGCGGCATAAAACAGAGCTGAAGCCCGGCGTCGCGGTGCAGAGTGTCGCCATGATGCCGATCAACCGGCTGGCGGAACCGGGCGACGGGCTGGAGAACAATGGTCGCCGCGTTCTGACATATGCCGATCTGCGGGCGACGATCTCGGGCGCGGACCCGCGCCCGCCATCGCGCGAGATCACCCTGCATCTGACCGGCAACATGGAACGCTTCATCTGGGGGTTTGACGGCAAGAAGTTCTCGGAAGCGGAGCCCATTCGTCTCACCCTGGGCGAGCGGGTGCGCTTCGTCCTGATCAACGACACGATGATGGAGCATCCGATCCACCTGCATGGGTTGTGGAGTGAACTGGAAAATGGGCAGGGCGAGTGCCGACCCTACAAGCACACGATTACCGTCAAGCCGGGTGAGCGGCTGAGTTACCTGGTCACGGCGGACGAACCCGGGCTGTGGGCGTATCACTGCCACCTGCTCTACCACATGGAGGTGGGCATGTTCCGCACGGTGGTGGTGTCGTGATCCGGGGTCTGATAGGTGGCACGGTCCTTGCCGCTGGACTGGCTACCGCGGTACCTGGCACGGGACGCGCCCAGTCAGTCCCGGCACGCCAGAGCGAAGGAACCCAGGAAGCGCAGACCGCCTCGGCTCCCGCGCCCGTGGTCTATATCAACGGCATCCAGCCGGTCATGGACCATAACATCTACATGCATGCGCTGCTCGACCAGTTCGAGGCGCGCTTTGGTGCCGATGGCGGGCAGTTCCGTTACGATGGGCAGGCTTGGTTCGGCACCGACTACGACAAGCTCTGGCTGAAATCCGAAGGCACGGTCGGCACAAACGGCAAGTTCGGTGATGGAGACCATGAGGCCCTTTATGATCGTGCTATCTCCCGGTATTTCGATGTCCAGACCGGCGTGCGTCTCGATATTGACAACGGCCCCACACGGGCCTGGGGCGCGATCGGGGTCGAGGGACTGGCTCTATATTTCTTCAATGTGGAGGCCACGGCCTATTTCAGCGACCGGGGTGCGGCGGGGCGTCTGCAGGGCTCATACGATATCCTGCTGACTAATCGCCTGATTCTCCAACCCCAGGTCGAGATGAACTTCTATTCCGCGTCCGATCGTGCGCGCGGCGTCGGAACCGGGCTGTCCGATATCGATACGGGATTGCGGCTTCGCTACGAATGGCATCGGAAATTCGCGCCTTATATCGGCGTGAGTTACTCCGGCACGTTCGGTCAGGCCGCCGACATGGCGCGTTCAAGGAATGAGCGTGTCCATGACCTGAATTTCACCTTCGGGATCAGGACGTGGTTCTGACCGCTCCTGCCCGATGTGAAGTCGTTGCGGGGCGCTCCGTGCGGCCCCGTTTCAGATAACAAAAGATAAAGAACTTACAAATGCTGACTATGAATTTCAGGTTCTCGGCCGCTCTGGCCGCACTTCTGGCCACGGTCTCGGTTGCGCATGCCCAGACCCCCGCTCCGGCACCGGCCCAGCCGCAGGGTCAGGATATGTCCGGGATGCAGGGCATGTCCGGCATGTCGGGGATGGACCACGACAAGATGAAAATGGACGGCATGTCCGGTTCCGGCATGGAGGGCATGGAGAAGGGCATGAAAATGAAGGGAAAGATGGGAGACTGTATGAAGATGAAGGGCATGAATATGTCGAACGGCCACGCCATGGCGCCGTCAGATCACAAGATGAAAATGGGCTGCGGTGACAAGGAAAGCGGCATGAAGATGCCGATGGGGCCGCAGGGCATGCCTGACGCGGTTCATCAGCGCTGATCGGGTCCTGACCGGAGCGGGGCGGCGCCATCAGCGTCGCCCCTGGAAAGGCCCAGGGAGGCACGTATGACAAGACTGATCTGGGGGTTCGCCGGTATCCTGCTGTTTGGGATCGGCGCAGGAGCGACCGTCGTTTTCGGTGGCCTGTATGATGTGAGCGCCACCTCGCCGCACTGGCGGCTGACCTATCGTGTTCTGGAAACGGCACGCCTCCATTCAATCCGGCATCACGCCGAGGGCATTACCGCACCTGTCGATCTTGAAACGCAGGCACGGCTCGTCGGCGGCGCATCGCATTTTTCGACGCATTGCGCCTCCTGTCATTCCGCGCCGGGCGTCGAGGCCGAGGATATGGCGGTGGGGATGTATCCGAAGCCGCCGGTTCTGAAGGATGTGGCGCAACGCTATACACCGGGCGAACTGTTCTGGATCCTCAAGCATGGCATCAAGATGTCGGGCATGCCGTCCTGGGCGGATCATGGTGATGATGATCTCTGGAACATCGTTGCGTTTCTCGGGAGCCTTCCGGGAATGAACAGTTCTGACTACCAGGCGCTGGTCGCCCAGGCAGGAGCAGCTGGCGGACATCATACGCATCACGACATGGATATGCCGATGCCCCGACCGTAGATGCCGCTGCGATAATTGATCGAGATCAAGGAAAATATGCCATACCCCCGTATAGTAATTTCTTATTCCTGACGACGTCCGGAAAATGGGTCGGTATGCGCTTTGCCGAGGATGATGACGTGTTGGAGAAACCATGAGGTGTTGATTTTCACCGAGAACTGGGTTCTTCCGCACTTTTCGTGATGATGTTTTTTGATTATGCGGGCTGAAGGACACGCGCCCTGAGGAGTTCGAAGCCTGCTCTTCCGAACATGGTTCGCTTGATCATTTTCAGTCGGCTGATCTGTCCTTCAACCGGGCTGGTTGTCCAAGGTGTGACAAGAGACGCTTCAATGGCAGCCGCATCCCGTTCAAGCGCGGGAATCAGACGTGACAGCAGCGTCGTCTTTCCTTCTTCCAGCAGAGCCTTCAGATCGCCTCCCGTGCAGGTGTCACCCCTTTTACAGAGCAGGGTCTGCATTTTCCTGAGCCAGCAGAGTGTGACGGCAAGGTGCGGTTCAGCTTCCAGAAGGGCAGGAACCAGCAGTCCCTCCTGTCCGGCAGATAACGGATCCTCTGCGAGAAGAAGCCGCGCAAGTCTGCGTCCCCGAGGTGCAACGACATGCGCGGAAGGAACGGGTTTCGCGGAACATCCCTGTCGCGTCGCCACCCATTTCCAGACGGTGCCATATTGTCCTGCAAAGCCCTGCTCCAGGAGTTCCCGCCATAGCTGACGACTATTGCGACATCCTTCGGACCATCTCTTTTCCAGGTGGGCTGTGTAAGGCACGAGTATGCTGCGTGACGGAACCGTTCTTTTCCATGGTGGTGCATGGCCCCGCTGAAACCAGCGCCGCACGGTTTTTCTCTCTACCCCGATCGTTGTGGCGATAGCCTGAATGCTGTGTCCCGCTGCTTTCAGGGCAAGAGCTTCCTTGAAAAGAATGTCACGCCGTTCCCCAGAGGCTGACCTGACGACCGCCTGCGCCTCTTCTGGATGCGCTCTGATTGTTTCAGATATTTTGCTTACGACCGTTGATACGTTCATCTGTCGTGTCAGGGTCCTGACAGTCGTCGTAAAACGGTCCAGAATGCTGACAAAAGCGTCTGACAGGTTCTTCAGCAGATGCCAGCGGTCTGTCACCTGAAGAGCGGATGGTGCGCCTCTGCGGCATCCGTCTGCATAAGTACCGGCACGGTCTCTGGCAATGATTTCAATACCGGGGTGGACCTGCAGCCATCGGGCAAGGGTATCAGCGTCCCGATCTGGCAGGAGGTCAATGACATCATTTTTCTCAAGATCGACCACAATCGTTCCATAGTGATGTCCCCGCCGCCATGCCCAGTCATCCACCCCCACCACACGTGTAAGGGCCGTGCCTTTTGTGGTGTTCTGCACACGTGAGAGAAGACGGCGGACAAGAGTATCCGCGCTGATGGGACAACACAGGCGCACGGTCATTCGTGCTCCAGCGGAACCGCCCAGGGTGTGGGCGATATAATAATGAAGATCGGCAAGACGTGTGGTCTGTCTGCCATGACGCACGGTTATCCCCTCGAGGGGCATGACAAACGTCCGACGTGGACAAAGCATCGTCTGGCAGAAAAAGCGCGGCACAGAAACGATCAGCGTGGCTGGACGGCCCTGCCATGGAAGATCCGCGAGTTTTCTCTGATAGAAACTGTGAATGCGTTGTGTCGGGCACTGACAGTCCGGACACACTGCACTCCGTTTTCGCAGACCGACTTCGATCTCCACTCTGTTATCCAGTGCAACAACACGACGAACGACGAGGGAACGGGGAAGATCAAGAGACCGAAGGCGTGACACTGGGGAATATCCATGAAAGTGAACGACTTTCTGGATTTCCCAGTTCCGGAACCTCAGTACAAGATACCCATCACGAAAAGTGCGGAAGAACCCAGTTCTCAACGAAAATCAACACCATGAGCGCCTTACTGACGTGTTTATCGGGCGCCTGCCGCCTAAAGCAGGATTGGGTAGGGCCAATGTCCGGAGTCGGGAATGTGATCTGGGCATCCGAACGACCGAGACGAAGGCGACTACCGCCTGTCTGCTTGTTTCCAGCAAACTGACAGGTGGGTGAGCGGAAAGACAGCGTTCAGTGAATAGAAAATAGATAAATATTGTATGAAAGATTAATTAGGATCCTGTGGCAAACTGAATTTCAGCCCCCAAATGAGCTTTAAGTGTATATGGATATATGGCCGCTTCTGTAATGGAGTTGCAAAGATCGGATATAAACGCAATTATATGATTGCATTCGTCATCAGCTAAAACAGTTCGGATACCAGTCCGCGCGCAGCAATCTATTTGTGGATTATAAAGCCGAGGATATACAACGTGTGCTCTGTTGTGTGCATAGCTCTGATACCCGTCTTCGAGCGATAAGAGCATATTGTGACGCATTGCTACCGTCTCCTCTGTATCAACTTGTTGAATAATATCTTCTACAACTCTTTGAAAAGAAGATTGAGACGGAAAATTTATTTTTGCGCAGACCAAGAATGAAATTACATTTTGCCAATGATTTTCGTATGGATTGTAGATTGATTGTAATAGTCTAACTTTCTCTTCGTTTGTTTTTTCAAGATTATTGTAAATTATATCGTTTATACACGATATCGTTTCAAATGCCCGATATGATGGCCGGATAGGTGTAAGGTTCGATGGGGTGGCAAGACGTAGTTTTTTTACATTAGATAGCTTGTTTAAGCATTCAAGAAGCTTTTGTATTGTGAGCGTTGATTTTACCTCTCCCACGCCCATTACAGTTTCAATTGGAAAGAACCTCCTCAGATCGTCGCTTTCTATTTTTGGTGTTTCGATTTCATCAAAAATAATTACATCGACCTGAGTGCTTCGTTCTTCGTCAGAAGATATTATAAATCCCTCTGAACAATTTGCGTAGCCCGGAAGAAAAGACTTCAACAAGCTCTTTAATAATCTTTCTCGATATCCTCCGTATTCTCCAGGATGATAAATAGCTTCAGAAGAATCATCGGTAAAAATTTCCTGGGTTGTTCGCCCGAAATGCAAACGAAAATTCTTGGCTTTTTCTCTTACTAAGCGGTCTATCGCTGTGGTCATGACTTACTCCTCTAGAAATTTCTAATGATGAATTTTGCAATCTTTCGTTGGAACATTCAGAGTCCCACCACAGTTTCCGTGTTAACGCGATCCGCGCCAAAGTCAGCATGACGATAATATGAAGGGTATTCCTCTGACAAACCACAGAGCCGTCGAATGTCCGCTTTCCGGAAGAGTGGGATTTCCTGCAATGTCCGGTGTGAGGGCGAAAGCTGTAAGTCCGCTTTGCACACGGCAAGCGGACAGGCTGCTTACGCCCTCATATCGTGCATACGTACCGACGAACAGCTTTCCGCACAGCAGACATGAGCAGCAAGGTGCATCTTGCTCGAGTTGGGCCGATTACGGAATGTCTGGTTCGGGTTTTTCTGTGCAAATTGTTGCCGATGGGGCATGTCCGAAAGCATCTCTGAACAGGTTCCGGCACATTTTCAATCCGACGGGGTTTTCCGTACAATCGCGTCCATGCGAATGCCGGAAAGCGGGGTCCGCGCCGTGTTTCTGACGGAATTACGTGCCTCCTATCGGGAAACATGTGTTTTTCGATAGGAGGATTACGGAAACGCTGCGAGGACAATCGAATGGCCGAGGTGTAGTGTATAGGCAGCATTTCGGTTTGGGGAAGGAAAGCAACGATGCGGCCGCTAGACGGCGGACAAAATTTGTTTATTACGACTTTCGCTAACAACGTTTTTCAGAGGCGAGTAAATGCAAAATAACCTTAACATTAGGGGTGAGCCGATCCAGTCGGTATATTCTAGCTTTCGGAAAAGCCAATATGTAGTCAACCGTCGGTATCAGCGAAAGCTGGTTTGGAAAAAACATGAAAAACAAAGATTCATTGATTCTATAATAAAACAATTTCCTGTTCCTCTTTTTCTTGGCGTATCCTTTCATGATATAAAAAAAGGCACATGCTTCGAAATACTAGAGGGTGTTATGTACTTTCTGGCGTAAGTGTTCCAGAACAGATGGATGAATACTGCCCGCAAACCGTATCCGTCTGATATCAGTGACGAAGAGTGGTCTCTGATTGTTCCATACCTCCTTTTGATGAAAGAAGATGCGGACCAGCGACACCATAATCTGAGAGAGTTGTTCAACGGTCTTCGGTATGTGATCCGTTACGGCATTGCATGGCGTGCGATGCCGAACGATCTGCCGCCATGGACTGC
>NZ_JACRVS010000043.1:0-12175 GCF_018811985.1 Acetobacter sp. P5B1
AAGATCCGCTGGATCTGGCAGAAGCTTCGGGACTTCCGGGCAGTGCAGGAACACGCCACGCCGCGCGCCTATGTCAGCGGGGAAAGCCACTTCTATCTGGGACGGCGGCATCTGCTGAAAGTGCATCATCAGCCCGATGTGCCAGAAACCGTGCGGATGTTACGTGGGCGGTTGGAAGTTTCCGTGCAGGAGCGCAACGCTCTGCGGATTCAGAAGCTTCTGGAACTCTGGTATTTTGCGCGGGCGCAGAACGTGTTTCGGACACGTCTGGACGCGCTACTGCCGTCAGCACTCTGGGTCACCACGCCCCCTGCCCTGAAGCTCCAGGTGATGCAGACGCAATGGGGCAACTGCTCACCGGGTGGGACCATCACGCTCAACCCGCATCTGGTCAAAGCCCCACGGGACTGCATTGATTATGTGATCTTGCATGAACTATGTCATTTGCAGGAGCACAATCATAGTGCCGCTTTCTGGGGTCTTCTAGCGCGTTTCATGCCAGAGTGGGAACGCCATAAAGCCAGATTGGACGGGATGGCAGAACTGGTCCTTTCCTGCTGATGCGGCAGCTATGGGGGGAAGGCGGACCGTCCGGTTTACTGCTGCGCCCTCATATATCAGTCATTCAAACGAATCTTCTTCCCGGTAAATTGCATCACGCAGGGACGGACATTGAAGTTATTACTTCGAAGTTCCCGAGGGGATGGGCTTCGCCATTGATGATGGCGTCAATACGGTGGTTGCCTGGAAAATGACGACGTGTGGTCATAGTCGCCAAAGACACCGTAGCACTGAGCGCGATCTTTTCTCCGGAGTGTATCGTAAGGGTGCGAAGCCTGAAAAACTTTGCGCGTGAACTTCCGTTGGCTTTCACAAAATGCACGGTATAGCCGATTAGCAAGCGCTGGCTCTGTTGTGCAGTGCTCACGACTTCAAAAGAAACGCGCGTGTTTCCACCCAGTGTGACATGCTGTGGGGCGATCGTGACGCCTGATAACCGTATCGAAGGATTTGCTGCACCTCCCAATATGCGTATTGCATCCTGATTGCCAGTGGCGACGAGCGAGCGAAGAGCATGGCGGACAATCCAGGTACGTCCCTCAGGCGCTTCTTGCGCCCAACGGCGGCAGGTCTCGATAACCAATTCAGGATGGTCTTTAGCGATATCGTTCAGATTGTTCGCGACCGAACGTCGCACATAGGGCACAGGGTCGTCTCTGAGACGTTCAAGCAATTCAATTACAGGGCGCGGATTGTGCTGAAACGCGCGCAAACGAGGCGCCCATGGCAGGCGCGGGCGTATCCCCTCCGAAGCCAATCGACGCAGATGCGCGTTGTCGTCATCAGCCCATACCAGCATCTGCTCGTAGGCTCGTTCCGGATACTTCACCAGAAAGGCTCGGATACTGAATTCAGCAGTAAACCTCTTGGTGAGTTCAGCCTGAACCCGCATGGCTGCCTCATAGTCGTCAAGGCCATATTTTCGAACAAAAAGGACATGCGGCATGTAACGAAGCGCCGCACCACCAATTTTACCGGTCGGCGGCAATTCTGGACCAAGAGATGCTCCAATGACAGCGGCGGCTTCAGCAAACCGCGCAGGCAGATATACACGCATGGCGTCCGCGATATGTGCAGCACGACCGGTTAGTTCCAGTTTGTTCAGGCCCTCCATTGAACGCGCGATGAAGGCGTCGGCATCAAAAGAGATATCCACGGCACGAAATTCGGCGGCAATCTCACATATGAGCGCCAGGCTGAATATGTCTTTCATAGCTGGAAATCTCTTACCGGGTCGTTTTGGATAAGGTGCGTGTCACCGAGATCGAATGCAGAGAGAGGGACAACATGCAAGGCGTATCTTGATACCTTTTCGCAACAGATCTAAAATTTCACGTTTATCGTTAGGCATTGTGACAAAAAAGGGCTGATCATGAACAAGAAAAATATACCGGTAAGTGAATATAAAGATGTTCGTGGACTCCTTGAAAGATATGTCGAGGCCTTGCGCACTGGCAATGCCAACAGCATGTCCGATATATTTCATAAAGATGTCGTGACGCATGGCATCGTCGACGGTGAGCTTGTGGGGGGGGCTGGCAATCTGGCGGCCAAATTTATCAGGGTCCACGGAGCTTCCCCGGAAATCACATCTCATATCGATATACTCGACATTACTCCTGTCACGGCGGTCGTACGCATTATTACCGAAAATGACGCCATTGGCTCTGACTGCTGTGAATATCTTAATCTGATCAAAACAGGCGGAAGATGGTCGGTATTCTCCAAAGCTTTTCTGCAATTCGATAAGTGAGCAACTTCACAAGACGCCTGTCATATTTATATCCATTGTGGTAAAAAAGGGGAGCAACCAGAATGTCAGGCTGGAAAGCCCGCAGATATGACAGATGCCGGGCGCCGCTTCTTCTCGATTATTTCTTTACGACAGCCATCATGTTCTGGCTATAAATCCTGATAATTCGGTGCGAATATGTTATGGAGTTACTTCGCGATTCCGGCAAGACTTCATTCACTTATGCCAACAACGATTTTCCAGAAGATTTTTACTCATCATTCAAGTGGTTGGGCCCTTATCCGATCTTGAATTGTGATCACCCGGGAATATCCGCTTTCAAGAATATAAAGATAGATCCTTTACGTCCGACAAGAGGGCGGGTACCGTCTGTCTGCTTCGCAGTTTGACAGAACTCTCTCATCTCCAATTTATTTTCTGGACCGATGAAGAATTCCCGGAAAAGCGCAGTTTTACATTATAAATGTGCCACGGCAGAACGCTTGCAAAGCATAAGGTTTTCTCAATGAAAATGGAGAAAGACCGGCCAGTCAGCATGCGTTTTACAAGAGCCTTGAGGAAGGAGCAGCAGCAACAGTCTGGTGTGCAGTCAGTCCGAGTCTCGACGGCCTGGGCAGCGTTTATTGTGAAAACTGTGACATCGTACAGGCTATACCGAACGATCATAAGGCTCTTGATAGTATCCTGCCGTAAGCCATCGCCCCTGGTCGGCCACCCATTTGTGAGGGCTCAGCGAGAAACTGATCGGCATACAGGCTTAATGCGTCGGGCTGTCGGCCTACCTTGGAATGAAGTGTGTATCGACGTGCCTGAGACCATGATCCCCATTGCGTGGAAGTCTCGGGCTACGTCGGAACACTGATTCGATGACTATTACTTGTGTCGTGGATCATCTTTTGGATCGACATAGGTCATGCCAAAAGGACCGACACCGGAAACCTGCAAAATAGCCCCGCTATCCCCAGCCTTCAGGGCGTGCCCCATATTCACCGGAAGATGCACGAACCCGCCCGCTTCCATACGAAGTCCCTCTGATGGATTCATTTTCGGGCCGGTATAATGATCGAGATTGCCAGATATAATCGTGAGCATTTCGTCAAGATTATGCGTGTGCGGTGCAATAACGCTGTAAGCAGGCATCATGACCCGGATGGTGAAAGGTTCATGTTTTGCTAGATCGCCATAAAGATAGGCAATTTTCATTCCCTGCGGAAAGATAGCTGGTGCGGGCTGCCATTGGACATCTTCGGGGGTGGAAATGACCTTTGCCCCGTCATGGCTATGGCTCTGTGCAAAACTTGCTGAGCCTGTCGAGATTAGTGAAATGGCGATAGCGATAATGAGGGTGCGTCTGTTCATTGTTTCCTCTTTTTTCAGAATTTATAGTCAACACTGTAGTCGGCAAGGCATTCGATCATAGAAAAATCAGTATGACACGATGACCATCGGTCGCTCTATGTCCGTAATGCGAATCATTTCCGAATGCATGAAATGTCTGGGATGAGGCGGAAGTCGACTGTCTGCTTACAAGCTAAAAACAGGGAAAGCGGTGTCTAGTGCATCTTCACGGAAGGTAGCGCTTCACTCAACTCAGGCAATTAACGTGAGTAATGGCAGAAGTGGACCCGGTTTTTCGGACAGTTGGTTATAGCTTATTCAAACCCAAAAACTGTCCGAACAGATGGGACCATCTCTCTTGCGGCGCGGCCACCGAGCCGGATAAGGTCAGATCGCCGCGACGATCCGCTGCGTCTCCTCGACGGCAACGGCCCATATGGCGTGCATTTCTACATCCGCACGTTCGTAACGTCCGCCAAAATTACCATCACCAAGGTAGCTTCGCATCATGTCTGGAGTCAAGTCATGCAACTGCTCCGGCATGATGGCGGGCTTTGCTCCTTCAGGCTGGGCAATGCCGGTAAGACGCGTCCAAGGAAAATTCTCCATCCAGGACGCATGCGTCGCTACTGGATCAGTCTCGGTTACGATGCGCCATGTTTTCGCAGATCGCCACCAGTCATGAAATATACCTGTGCTATCCGTATGCTTCTCGAACCATACGGATAGAGCCGGCCAAATCGGGGTATTACCCCCATGTCCGTTCACGAACACAAAACGCCGGAATCCCTGACCATGCAGGCTGGCGACCAAATCTTCAAGGAGAGCGAGATAGGTTTCACTGCGTAGGGAGATCGTACCGGGATAGGCTAGAAACCGTGGCGTCATGCCGTACGGAAGCACAGGGCAGACGGGAACGCCCAGTGGCTCGCAGGCATCAAGCGCCACCCGCTCTGCTAGGATCGCATCGGTGAACAGGCTCAGATAGGCATGCTGCTCGGTCGAGCCGAGCGGTATGACAATGCGGTCATCCTCCTTCAGATAGGCCTCGACCTGCATCCAATTCATCTCGCGTAAATTCATAATTTTCCCTGTGAAAATGCCTTCTTAAGGCTGCCGTGCGGTTAGCTCAGCGATCAGGCGGTTGACATCATGGGGATTGGGCGTGTGTTGGTACTCGAAATTGACCGATTCGGCGGGAAACTTCAGTCCGAGATCGTCTGCTCCGGTCGCGTAAACGATCACATCTGCACTTTTCATCCGTTCCTCGCATTCGGGCGTGTCGATTATTACGACCGCAGGCGTCGTGATGTGTGGCGCGAACTGCTCCACACCCGCTTTCATCGACCCTGCAAACTCCGGATTGATAACGACGAGAACGACACGGCTTCCCGGATCAATCTGCGCCAGTTTCATCCGTGTCTCCATCGACGGAATGAAGGTGATGACCGCCACTCCCAGCCCAGGCAGCATACGCGCCACCTCTGAGCGTCGATGTGCAAATGTCACAGCGAGCTGGCACAAGTTAACGCGCTGCCGTTCTGACGGGCTGGTCTGTAACCGGGTGATCGTCGTCGGCAAAAAGCGGACTTTTCCCTCGCTCAGCCGTTCCATCTGTTGACAATAGGCGATCGTGGTCTGAATGAAATTGCCGACGACCATCACTGATGGCGACGGCACGCTGAGGCCGCCACTCTCCATGCACGCGCTAACCAAGCCCAGAACCTCGCTCGTACTTAGCCCTAGCGAGCGGGCATGTGTTACCAGCGCATCAATGGACGACTGGATCTCCGAACCACGCGCATCGGGCGCAGGCCATCCGGTCAACAGGTCGGCAACGAAGGTTCCTGCTCCCGTCCGGCCACGCAACACACCGCCACGCTTGAGTTCGGCATAGACCTGCCCTACCGTGACCGGAGAGATACACAGCCGCTCGGCCAGGTCACGTACCGTAGGCAGCCGCTGGCCCGGCCGGATGACACCCAGGCCGATTCCATATTCGATCTGCCCCTTGAGTTGGGTTCCGATGGGCAACTCCAGCGTTCTGTCGATCCGGAAAAGGGTTACGTCCAGACGCTCGAGTTCTTCTTGTTCCTGCGCGTCGAGGTTGGCGCTGTCCTGTCGAATGACCCGATACTCCCCGTTGTCGCTCGGTAACGGGGCCGTCACGACGGCATTCCGGCACCCCCCGATCTGCGCGGACATACTAGAATGGAAACTTGTCACATACAAGAATGATAAAAATGGCGATTCGAGCAAATTGTATCATTGAACAGTAACATGTTTCATGCTTAATCTGACTGCGGTTCGTTCCGGATAACGAATGACTGACCGGCGGACCCGACGATCCGATATGACGCGATGGAGGCTCAGGCACGTATATGTTCACCAAAAAGATGAACCCTTTCGGCGCCGCAGCCTTCATGCTGTTGTCGTCGACGGCCTTGGCTGCCACGCCGCCGGACGTTGTCCTCCGCCAGAAGCATCACGCGAGGCCCGAACATCGGCAGGCCGCGTCTACGGCGAAGGACGAAAACATCATGGTCACCGCCGCGCTGCGGGCTGCACACAGCGCGATCACCGATGTGTCTCGCAAGGACATGGACAGATTCGTCGCGGGCACAAGCCCTCTCAAGATTCTCGGCAGTTTGACGGGGGCGAACTTCGTGTCGAACGATCCGCTCGGCCTCGATATTTATTCCAAATCGTTCTATGTACGTGGCTTCAACCAGAGCCAACTCGGTGCCACTCTCGACGGAATTCCGCTCGGCGATCAGTCGTACAACAAATATAATGGCCTCGACATCAACTCGGCGATTACGCAGGATAATATCGCCAGAATGAATCTCAGTCAGGGCGGCGGAGATGTCACGCTTCCCTCGACCAGCGAGTTGGGCGGCGCGATGGAATTCTTTTCCGCCGATCCGGCCGACAAAGCTGGCGGCGTCGTCTCGCAGATGTTCGGCAGCTACAATAGCTATCGCACCTATGTAAAAGGCGACACCGGCACCTTCACCCCCCACGGCACCAAGGCCTACGTGTCCTATATGCGGGTCGATGGCGACAAATGGAAAGGCTACGGTGACCAGTTCACGCAGCAGGTTAATGCCAAGATCGTTCAGCCGATCGGCGACAACAGCAGCGTCAAGGCGTTTTTCAACTGGAGTGATCTCGCGCAGTATGAATATCAGGATCTGTCGCTTGAACTCCTGCACAAGGTCGGCCAGCGCCTGGACAATTACGCGCCCGACTATCGTACCGCCTACCTGGCCGCACAGGGTATCTACCCCGCCTCGTTCGCCTCGCTGTCCGATCCCGCCGATGCCGCCTATTACAATGGCGGGCAGGCCGAACGCGACTATCTGGGCGGCCTGACGCTCGATTTCGACATGGGCCACCATATCCGCTGGAAAACCCTGTTCTACGGCCATGGCAGCCAGGAATATTCGACCTGGGCCAACCCGTACGTCGCCTCACCGACCGGCGCCCCGCTCTCGTTCATGGCCATCCCCGAAAAGGTCCGCCGCCTCGGCTTCACCACCGAGATGACCCACACATATGGCAACAACGTGCTGCGCACCGGCGTATGGTTTGAAAACAACGCCTATAATATCGGCAAATATTATTATTCCGAACCCGTTCTCGGCCAGGGCGCCCCGATCGGCGCCATCGGTCCCTTCAACACCTATGGCGGCCCGTTCGCCCAGGTCTGGGGCATGGGCTTCAACACCAATACGGTCCAGTATCATCTGACCGATACATACCATATCCTGCCCGGCCTCGCAATCACGGGCGGCTTCAAATCCCTGGTCGTCACCACCGCCGGCGGTGCGAACGAAAACGACGTCGCTTACACGCACGTCGCTCAACTGCCCAACGGCAGCGTTACCTCGTCGGCTGCCTTCCTGCCGCACGTCAATATCGATTGGCATTTCCTCCGTCATCACGAACTCTATTTCGACGTCGCCGAAAACATGCGCGCCTTCACCTATGAAGGCTACCAGTCCGGCAGCGTTCCCTCGCTATGGGGCGTCAAGAACCAGGCGGCATTCGATGTGGCACGCCGGACTCTGCGCCCGGAACGGAACTGGACTTACGTCGTCGGCTATCATTATTACGGCGAAGTCGTCTCGGCCTCGGTCGATGCCTACCGCTCCAATTTCACCAACCGCCTCGGCCTGATGGCGTCCGGTTCATTGGTCAACCCGACCTCGACCGTCGGCAATCTGGGCGGCGTGAGCATGAACGGCGTGGACGCCGACGTGGTGATCCGGCCGATCCGCCACCTCGCGATCGACAATAGCATCAGCTACAATCACTCGACCTACGACAACAACATCACCTCGGGCGGCGTGCTCTACCATCTGCAGAGCAAGAAGGTTCCCGCCTATCCCCAGTTCATGTACAAAACGAGCCTGATCTATACCTATCAGGGGCTCACAGCCCATTTCGATGCCAACTACATCTCGCGGCGCTATCTCAGCTATACCAACGACACCAGCGTGCCGGGCTTCTGGATGACCAATGTTGGCGCGCGCTACAGCTTTGGCCGACAGAGCATCTTCCGCGACGTCTCTGTCTCGTTCGATGTCTACAATCTGCTGAACACGCCTTACATCTCCACGGTGGGCGAGCAGGGCTTCCCTCTGACGGGCGACCGGCAATCCCTGCTGGCAGGTTCTCCCCGCCAGTTCTTCGGCTCCGTCAGCGCCAGGTTCTGACGTGATGGAATCCCGCCGGCGCACCTTCCTGCGGATCGCGACGCTCGAGCTGTGCGAACGGTTCGGCTTCTACGGTCTGCAAAGCGTCTCGGTTCTGTATTTCGTCAGAACCATGGGCCTGTCCGAACAGGGCGCCATCATGCTGTGGGGCGCGTTCAGCGCCCTCATGTTCGGCGTGCCCGTCCTGGGCGGCTGGCTCGGAGACCGGATGCTGGGCGCCCGGCGCACGGTCGCGGTGGCACTTGCGCTTCTGGCCATCGGCTATACCGGGCTGGCCAGCGGCATGGGCGGCACGGCCGGTGTCTCCCTCGTCCTGGCCGTCCTGGTCTGCGGCGGCGGCATCTTCAAGCCCAACATCACCAGCCTGCTGCGCCATGCCTTTAGCGACGGCGACGATCGGCTCGATATCGTGTTCACCATCTACTACATGTCCATCAATATCGGGGCGACGATCGCGGCTCTCGTCATCCCCTTCCTCGCCGTCCATATCGGCTGGCAGGCCAGCTTCGGCGTCTCCGCGGCCGTGCTGTGGGCCGGCTTCGCCATTTCCCTGACCCTGCCGGCCACAGCCCCTCCGTCGGCCGACCGGGCAGACCGCCGCCTGTGGCTGCTGCTCGCCCTCACGGTCGGCGCCGTCTTCACCCTGCTGCACTACCCGGCCCTAGCCCGAACCTGCATCTGGATCGCTGCTGCCGCCATCCTGCTGATCTGGATCATGCTCTACCGGCGCTCTGCAGCGGCCTGGCGCGCGGGGCTCAGACTGTCCTTCGCCCTCCAGGCCGAGGCCATCCTGTTTTTCCTCTTCAACCAGCAGATCGCCACCTCCCTGACCGGCTTCGCGCGTGACCATGTGGCGGGCACCATCCGCCTCGCGGGCGTGGACTGGGTCGTGCAGCCCGGTCAGTTCCAGTCGCTGAACAATCTCTGGATCGTCCTTTTCGCGCCGTGCCTGGCCGCGCTGTATCATCGCGCGGATCGCAGGGGCCGCCCGATTTCCGTCCCCATCCGCTTCCTGTCCGGCTTCGTGCTGCTCACGGGGTCCTTTGTCCTGTGGCGCGCGGCGGCGCTGGCCGGCGCCGCAGGTCCGATCTCCCCCTGGTGGATGGTTGCCGGATACGCGCTGTTCTCGCTGGGCGAACTGCTGATCGCGGCCCTCGGCCTAGCGGTCATCGCCCGCTACGCACCGCCCGACGGCGTCGGCCGCCTGATGGGCTGCTTCTCGGTGCTGGGCGGTCTCGCAAGTTATCTGGGCAGTCTGGTCGCCACCGATGCCAGCTATGGCGCCGCGGGTCCCGGCACCGCTTCGACCGCCGGCTATACCCATCTGTTCGGCAATCTCGCCGCCCTCGCGGCCCTCGTCGCGCTCGCCTCCGCGCTGTTCGTCCCCCTCGCTCGCAGGATGGACGCCCAATGGCGCCGTGCTCTTTCCCCGTTGGCCTCACCCGACGTAACGCCTCTGGACATCCTGCCATGACGACGTCTCCCGACTCCTCCCTCCCTCCCTGGCAGTGGCCGGAAAGCCGCTGGCGCACCGCCATCGGTCGCGCCAGGGGCGGGCGTTCTCTGCATCCCGGAACATGGCCAGGTGGCGCACGCTGCGCCTTCGCCATCTCCTTCGATGCCGATCACGATACGATTCCGTTGCGCGACAGCGATGAAAGTCCGATGCGGATCAGCCAGGGCCATTACGGTAGCCGTCGCGGGGTGCCGCGCATCCGAGCCTTGCTGCAACAGCATGGCGTGCCAGCGACTTTTTTCTACCCAGCTGTGTCCGCTCTCCTCTATCCCGATGAAGTGCGCGGCATTGTCGCCGACGGGCACGAAATCGGCATCCATTCCTGGATTCACGAGCGCAATACCAACCTGGACGCCGAAACCGAGATGGACCTGACAGCGTGCGCGCGCGACGTGTTGCAGGATATCAGCTGCAGGCCGGTCGTCGGCATCCGCACGGCCAGCTGGGATTTTTCAGTCAACACATTGTCCATTATCCGTCGCATGGGCCTGCTATACGATAGCAGCCTGATGGCCGATGACGACCCGTACGAGCTGATGCAGGACGGCGAAGCCACCGGTATCGTCGAACTGCCCCCCGAATGGATCAGAGACGACGCCGTTTATTTCAACTTCGACCGCTTCTCGGCCCTACGCCCCTACACCGCGCCTCGCGACGTGCTGGATATTTTCATGGCCGAATTCCAGGGCGCTCATGACGAAGGCGGCCTGTTCCTGCTGACGCTGCACCCACACATCAGCGGGCACCGCAGCCGCGTCGGCATCATTGGCTCCATGCTCGAAGCCGCACGGCAGAAAGGCGATGTCTGGTTCGCTACGCACGAACAGGTGGCCACATGGTGCATGGCCAACGCTCAAGGAATGTCATCATGATCCCATCGGCCCACCGCCCCGTCATCGCACTGCATGGCGGCTGCGGCGTCATGTCCCGCGCTCTCTTGTCGGAGGACGAATGGGTTGCTGCGTGCGCCGACATGCGCAAGGCGCTCGAAGCCGGATACGCGATCCTGTCTGCCGGCGGCTCCGCCGTCGCAGCCGTCGAAGCCTGCGTGACGGTGATGGAGGACTCCCCGCATTTCAACGCAGGATATGGCGCGGCGCTGAATGCCTCCGGGCAGCACGAACTCGATGCGTCGATCATGGACGGTGCAACGGTGCAGGCGGGCGCCGTCGCAGGCGCCCAAGCGGTGCGCAACCCGGTACGCCTGGCCCGAAAGCTGATGGAGCAGAGCATTCCCATGATGCTTGCCGGTCCGGCCGCCGACGCGTATGCCGCCGACCACGGGCTGGAAACAGTGCCCCAATCCTATTTCACCACACCACGCCGCGCGGAAGCCCTGGCAACCATGCGCGCACATGACCGGCTGGGCACCTTCGCCAGCGAGAGCGAAAAGCACGGCACGGTCGGCGCGGTCGCGTTGGATTGCGACGGAAATCTTGCAGCGGCCACTTCTACCGGAGGCTTTACCAATAAGGCGGTCGGTCGTGTGGGCGACAGTGCCATCATCGGTGCTGGCACCTACGCACGAAACGGTGTCTGTGCCGTATCCTGCACTGGACAGGGTGAACAGTTCATCCGCCATGTCGTGGCGCACGAAATCGCGGCACGCATACGCTATGAGGATCGCCCGCTCGCCGACGCCGCCCGCGCGATCCTGGCGGAAGCTTTCACGCCGCATGGAATCGGCGGCGGCGTCATCGCCATCGATCAAAGGGGCACGATCAGCGCGGAGTTCAATACCGAAGGCATGTTTCGCGGCTGGATAGACGCCGACGGCGTACTCTTCGTCGCCACCCACAGGGACTCGGAGTGTACTCTGGGTTGAGACCCGAGCCGCTAGGCTTCTTCCGGCGTTCAGGCCGAACCGGGCCGCCGCGCGGGCTCTTCGCTACACCAAGAATGACCGGTTTCAGCGTTACTGGTCGTTCTCAGAGGCGATGGCGATCTGCAGTTTTGTCCCAAACGCTGTCTATCGCGGTTCACCTAACAATGTCCGCTTTCGGGCAGCCACCATCACCACGTCGATGTCTGACTTGAGGCGGAAGCTGCCTGTCTGCTTGGCGTGCACCAACTCTCCCTCTCTGACGAGAAGGAGAGCCGGTTCATCAGTCTACCCGTTGTGAGTTTTCAGCCAGAAGCGTTCTGTCGCTGAACGCCGGGGCTCCCATCCAGCTTCTTTGAGCCTGACAGGTAATTCCTTTTCGGCGGCGTCTGGGACGGCCTTCAGGATTTCAGCGATGGTCGTCCGATCTCGCCCTGCAAGATAGGTCTCGAGACTCACAGCCT
>NZ_JACRVS010000044.1:0-9574 GCF_018811985.1 Acetobacter sp. P5B1
GCACGAGATAGCGCAGAGCATTGATGATCTCACGGGAATCGGTTGTCCGTTTCCGACCACGCCGGTTCGCAGGGGGCATCAGAGGCGCTATGCGCTCCCATTCCTCATCTGTCAGATCAGACGGATAGCGTTTCGTCTTGCGTGTAATTCCGGCCATGCGGCCTCGTTGTGCTGGCGTCCACATCCTGCCTTTGAATCACACTCAAAACCTCTTGAAAACCTATCATAGCGAATTTCCAAAAGGGCTCTAAGGGGGGTGTCTCTCTTCAGGGTCTGCTCATAGCCGACCCTGAAGCACTCGCCTGCTCCCCGACCCGGATCTTTCAGAGAACCAACGGCCCGACGAAAGAGAGCGGAGGGCTGCATGGCAGGGCTGCCATAAGCTGGCCGCAGATTGACCGGGGCCATAAAAGAATGGACAAGCTGCGATCAGAAAATTCATACCAGTTCAGACAACACGATGAAGGCGGAAGCGTAATGACTGTAGGAAAAAAAGTAGCCTTGGTTGTGCTGGTCGCATTCACACTGTCGGGCTGCAAAAACTTCTATCACAGCAGCTGCCCCGGCTATGCAGGCGAAAATCCTGAAGCCCGCGATGGCATCAAATCAGTTATCCAGACCTGCAACTAAAGCTCGTTACGGTTAAATTCTGACATTTCTATAAAGAATGAACACGCTACTGGCTTATACAAACCCCTGTAGAGAATGTGTTTTTCATGTCCTCTATTTCGGGCAAGACGGGTTACACGTCGCAGCTGATTACCTCATGACGGCACACTCTTAAGATGTACTAAGCCGCGACCTGAATTCACACCAGTCCGGGCAAACATTGCTCACCTGACTAACTAATATTTTGTATGGAATTCATCATCTGGCGGAGAGGGAGGGATTCGAACCCTCGGTACGATTGCTCGCACAACGGTTTTCGAGTTCTAAAAAAGTCAAGTTAAATCTTACTTATATATTGACTTTTTTCACTTGTTGCTGTATTGCTATCTCAACCGCAACAACAGAAAGGAAATTGCCGAGCGGACAGGCGTATATACATGAAACAGGTGCAACAGCGTGGGAAACGCTACACGGCAACAGTCCGACTTAATGGACATTCTTTAACATCTACATTTCCCAAAAAGTCACAAGCAAAGGAATGGTGTGACAGGGTGGAAATCGCAATCCGTGACGAAATCGTTAATCCCGCTAACGTATTCAAGCGTGAAGATTTTATCGCAAAAAAACCCCAAAAACCTAAAAATATCAAAGAATTAGAAGCCGAAAAAAAGAAGAATGACAGCATACCTTCTATTAACTGGCCTCTGAAAAAAGCTATCCAAAAATATATGTATGAGGATTTAGAAGACCTTAAAGGATATAAGCAGGCGTTGCTACGTCTCAAAATGTGGTTAAGGTCTGAATTTGCTGATGTTCCTCTTAAAGATATATCAGCCGAGATGGTGCATGAGTGGAAAATTAATAGACGCACTAATAAAGGAAAAATCCCCTCCCCCTCCACTCTCAGAAATGACCTTTACAGGCTTTCCGTCATCTTCGAAACCGCTCGAACAGCACGAACGAAGGACGGTTGGGGACTGACTGAATTACATAATCCAGTCAAAGAAATCCTACTCCCCTCACCTCCTGCTGGACGTGATCGAAGATTGCAAGGCGATGAAGAACGCAGATTAAGACAAGCGTTATTAAGTGGTTGTCATCCCCTAGAGATGTCCTGTTTTTTCGAGATTTCACTGGCGACAGGAATGAGAAAGAGCGAAATCTTGCAGGCGACCGCTGATGAAGTAATCGAAGGACGAATGGGGTGGTCAATAAAAAAGAATGATACAAAAAATGGAACAAATCGCACTGTTCACTTATCAGAAAAAGCAACCGATGCAGTTCTGAAATTGATAAATGTGAATCATGGAAAAACATATGGAAATAGACTTTTTTCAATATGTAGCACTACGGTTGATAACTTGTGGAAAACCGCCAGAAAACGGGCTGGCTGTCCAGATTTGAGAATTCATGATTTACGGCATGAAGCTATTAGCAGACTAGCGGATGCAGGGCTGTCATTAGGTGCATTGGCGAGCATGAGCGGACACAAAACAAGCCAAATGTTGTTGCGTTACATTAATGCAAAGGAGTCTGATATCAGGGAAAAACTGGCTTTGATTGCTTGACATTAAAAAAGGAAGTGAAATTTTCTTCACTTCCTTCAAATTCTTATGTTATAATATTATTGACCAAAAAACATCTGACATAAGAGGTGTTGCTGTTTATATAATAGCATCACTCTCTGAATGTCAAGATAATTTTAGCAATTTGGCAAAAGGAGAATATGAAATATGAACAAATCGAGATAATTTTAAGAAATGAATATCCGAAAATCTGGCATTCCCTTTTATCTCTACATCACACTTATAAAAATTTAATCAGTCAAAAAATCGCGGAAAACTGCCAATCTTTAGATTGCAATGAAGTGGCTGAACACGTTGTCGACTGGTTCAACTCCTGCCCTAATGATCTGGAGGGTTCGAAAAACCCCTATTTTGATTTTTCAAGTAGTAGCAATATCAACGGGTTACGATTTTAAAACAGCCGAAAAAGAGGGTTTTTAGAACCCTCCATCTAATTAATGGCTTTGCGTTAATGTCATTGTCATACGATGAAATCAAAGAACGTCAACGAATCACAGGCAAGAGATTAACAAGAAAATCGAACTTATTACGTAGGAATTTCAGGAGATACATGGATATCCGTCTGGAAGATGATGAATTCCAATTATCATTCGATAAAGATAAACAGGATTCCGAAAAATCTTATATCATTATTCCAGATAAAGATGATTCTAAAAAAGGATTATCAGGATACGATATCAAGCAATTTAATCAACGCAAAAAATATGCTGTTAATCACTCCATCGCAGAGCATGTTGACGACTTTGCTATAAACTTCATGAACTATGAAGGATTATTCCTTTCCCTGACATTAGAAAGTGAATTCCATAACTGCACATATGAACAGGCAAAAAACGAGATTAACAGACGATTAAAAAAGATAAAAAGAATTCTAAAAAATAAGGATATTCTCTTACTTGGAATGTCGGTTCTCGAACTTCAGAAAGACGAAACTCCTCACTATCATATCCAGTTATATATCAATCCTGAAAATCGGGAATATGTTGAATCTGTTATCTTAAAAGAGTTTCCGAACGAAATTGATAGAAAATCAGACGCAATAAAAGACATATGGGAAGCCCTCGGAGTTATCGGATATTGTCTGAAAGATTCAAATAAATCAGATACATACGTGTCATTCATTGGATTACAGAGAGATATCAAAGCCAGATATAATTCTGTTTATCATAATGAAAAATATAAAGATTTATCAGATAGACGAATATCATTATCTCATAAAAGAATGAGAGAAAACAAACCTAACGGAATGATCTTACTGTTATTAAGATGTTTTCAAGATGAAAAATTGAATCTGTTATCTGCTAGACATAAAGATTTTCATTATATAAAAACTGATATTCAGAAAATCCAAGTCATGTATTTACATTGTATTCATTTCAGAGAATTCAAAAATCTTATATATGATAAGAAAAATATATATACATCAATGAGAACATATAAAATTATCAATAAAAACAGTGATATTTATAACTATGTTACAAGTTGGGTATATAATAACCAAGAATGTATATTAATGATTTTCTATTTCTGGGAATGTGTGAAAAGTCGGGGTCAGCCTCCTCCATCCAAGGATGGAAAAAGGCTTATAAAGTTTTTGCAGAAACATAATATCAGGATTATCAGCAGATTGGCACAAAAATCATACATATCATTGGAACGGTGCGGAATCTCAGGAAAATCAGATATTAATTTGAAGCTACAAAATTATTGTGAATCAGAAAATTGGGATACCTGCCATCAATTAGATGGCGGGATAATGTTATATTTTATAACAGAGTGATATGAGATTATAACATCTGTCTTATTGCTCCCTGTCTTCTGATACATGTATTTAAATACATATAAGAATACGTTTTTTTCTTATAAAATATAGAAAAATAATTTTTATATAAATAATTACATAATAATTATATTTATGTAGTATTATATTATTAGTGTATTCAAATACATGTATCTGAATACACTGATATAAATAAGGAAAAAAGAAAATGAATATACAAAATGAATTTAATTATATAACAGATACTTATATCTCTGATTATATGAAGGAAAAAGATAAATTAAAAAGATTGCTAAAAAACGACATAAAAAACTTTGGTTATAATCCGAGAGCTTGCGGTGAGACTGGAGGTATGATTTCAGGTCTCAAAAGAGCAATGAAACAAAAAATAGAAATGTATTTTATTCAGAAAATTATTGAAGAAAATGATATTCATCCGTCCGGGTTAGAAGTTAGCAAATTTGCTATAAAATTATTTGGTAAATCAATCAGAAAAAACGATTTGTTTAAAGAATTCACATTGGGATGTGATAATTCAGGAGCTGGTAGAGGCGATAAAATACCTGATTTATCACATAATGAAATACAGCAAATTAGAGAATTCATGAAAAAGATAAACTAAAAAGTTTATCCTTTGGTATCTTTCGATACATGTATCCAAATACACAGATAGAAAAAATTATTTTAAAATATGATATTATGTAAAAAAGGATTAATAAATATGACACGATCTAAAAAAATAATTGGTCAAGATTTAAACAGTATATTCAAAACTGACTATAAAAATATTGATAAAAATAAATATGATGATTTTGAAGAACCTGATTTTTCTGAAGATGTCTTTGAAGAAGAAGATGTTATTAAATTGAAAAAAGATGATTTAATATCTGTATTCTCTGATGATACTAAAGATCAAATTAATGAATATATAAGAAATCAAAAATCTTATTATAGTGACTATCGAAAAGACAAAAATATAGCATTTGATGAATTAAAAAAAGAAGTTTTAATTCGATATTTCTATGATAATTATGTTCAAAAGAAAACTACTACTGATAGAATCGAGAATTTGTTTAAGTTAATAGAATCGAATAAAGACTGTATTAAATTCATATCAATAACATCATTAATATCTATAAATTTATTAGCATCTATAAAATTCTTACTCAAAAGAAAATAATTATGCTATAATAAATATGACGCTTTATATAAGCGTATTTTGTAGTATTTGACATGATACTACTCCAATGTTGTCCCATCAATTACATTATATAATTGATGGGATATTTTTATGACTGATTAAATTAGCATTATTCTGATAATGAAAATTGTTATTCACATATTTCTTTGTTTTCATTGCTTCAATAGCTAACTGCGGAGACTTAATAGCAAGCTCTAAAAGCTCAATATCTTGATATTTTTCAATGAGAAACACTAACTTATTAATATCTTTCTTTGCATTCAGGTAGTTCACAACATCAAGCGTGGATGACCATTTTTTATGTTTTTGCTCTCGTGATGAAGCATATTTTGATGCCATAGTTTTCAGAGCATATGAAAAGTCTTTTTTATTATTAACTAAATCAAGCCCCTGGAATTCATCAAAGTGAAGCTGTTTTAATTTGTCTTGAAATGCTCTCAACGCTAATTTTGCAGGCTTTTTATTAAACCATCCAGCATTTTCATGCTTTACGAGATAATCGTCACGCAACGGCGTTAAAATAGCATCAAGCTGTTGCTGTATATGATATTTATCTCTTGTTTTAGGGTCTGCAAATGGTTCTGGCGGTATATGTTTCCATCTGTTATTAAAATTTGACATCATCTGTAACAAGTCATCTGCAAATTTTTTCTGATTAGATAAAGCTTCTTTTTCAAGTGATGCCTTCTGATTTGCTTCCTGGTTCTGAAATGCAATAGATGCCTTTTGCTCCTTAGACATGCTTGAAGTAGCTTCAAAATGATCTGCTTTTATGTTCTCGCTATTAGAGCCAGATGATACGCTCACACCCGTTGGGCCAGCAGAAGAAGCAGTTTTAACTGCTTCTGACATAGAGTGTTGTGATGCCTGCTGAATAGTAGCAGGCTTGGCTGTGGACGGCCTTGGTGTGGCTTGTGGCTGTCTTACAGATGCTACTGTTTCAAGCGGTTTAAATGATGTGTCTATGCCATTCTGCAATGACTCATACATATTATTGAAATCTTGTTTTTTCACTCCTAAGAGACGATTAGCAGAGCCAAGAATTTGGTTTTCGCCATTAACAATAATGTATGTATTCGCTTTATCGCCTTTCTTGATATCCATGCCTATATCAAGCATTTGCTCATATAATTGAGAAAATGATTCAGATGATATACGTAAATCTTTTATCGTCTGACGAACTTCATTTAATTGAATTCCGCTAATTTTTGCACGTCTAAATTGTTTATCTGAATAACAAGCATCAGGTGCATCTTTCGGATTTAATGATGGTGTGTTTTTTCTAATGATATCAGCATAATATAAGCGTCCAGATTTCTCTAAATCTTTAATGACTGAATTATTATGCTTTCCGACAACAGGAGCATGACAAAAATCTATTTCCGCAATACGAGCAATTTTTTCTTCTCGTATCTTAGAAAACGATGAGTCCATTATTTTCCCATTTGCTAACACTTCTGGGAAATAAACATGGTAATGTTGATTAGATGCTTTACCATCAGCACGTTGCTTTGTGTGTTTTACAATAGTCGCTGTCGATGCATCTGCCTTAAATTCACGAGCATAATTTTTAACTAATTCAAAGGCTTGCTCATCCGTCATATCTTCATACGATGATATTTTTACATGTCGAATAGCATACTGAGAACCGACCGATTTCGCTCGTCCAAGCTCTGATTTTACGTCAAATTCAGAACCTTGAAGAATATCAATTTTCTCATTGTCAGAACCGTGGAAAACATGGCGACATGTTGATGACATGCCAGAAGCAGATGTTTTCATACGTGCTGATTTGACTATCATCTAACTTACTTCTTAATAGTAGCAATCATGTCATCAATACGAGCAAGAATTTTCAGACATTTTTTCATATTGTCATTAGCATCATTATAGCTTTCGCCAGAGTTTAGCTTTCTTGCAATCTGATTCAGGTTGTTGCCTATCCTGCTAACTTCTTCACGAGTGCTTTTTAATTCTGTGAGTAATGAAATTTTATCAGAATTCAACATATGAGCAGAGTTCATCAGACTGCGGAAATAGTTTGCAAGTGTCTTATATCCCGCCTGCCGAGCGGTAGCATTCCATGACTGAAGCTCTTGCTTTGATGCTCTAACTGATAATCTGGTCTGGGTTCTGTTAAGATTTTGTCTCATAATAATCATCCTCAAATCTATGAATACTAATGGGGTCAACGGGGTGAAACCCCTTGCCAGATGCCATATGGTTATCCCGTTAGGGGTAGCCATATGGCACCTCTGGCAATATATAATAGTATTCTTTAATCTGTATTATATCATAAGACATCAGTAACACTTTATACCGTGTTTATACCGGTATAATACACTTAATTATATTGACATTTTATATGTGATATACTATAGTAATACTTGAATCAAAGGACATAAAATTATGACTGAAGAAGAGATAAAAGAGTTCCTAGCAAATCCTAGAGAATACAATAAGAAGCAACATGCTAAAGCATGGAAGCCATATAATGATGCGGTTCAGTCATCTAGCTTGCATAGTGTTCATAACAAAATGTCTGCAATGTCTGACCGTGCTTCTGCATATTTGTCACCAGTCGCTAAGGCTGAATACGATAGAAAAAAGTCTATCGAATTGATGAAAGTCGATATGCTCAATGCTCAATATAAAGAACGTGCAAAATTTTTATTCACATAAAAAAGGAGGCTGTAAGCCCCCTCATTTATATATTAGCAATAAATAAAATACTATCTCGTTAGCTGTAAGCTACTGGCTTCTTTCTTGATGTGAATGTTTCCATTTTCATCAAGTTCAATATTATTTTTTAAATAATCTTTTAAATCATTCGTATCAAGATGCATACTAATGACATTATTCTTAATACTGTCATCAGCCATTAAGCTCATTAATTTCTGCTGTATCTCACGAGCTTCAACAGCTTCAGGTCTGTTCTGAAAATCTTGAATCATTTCCATGCGTTCATTGCGACAAATATCTAATGCTTCATGCATTTGCTGGCGAAGTTCCAAATCCTTAGATATGTATGGCGATAACATAGCATCATGATAAGGCTGATAATTTTTTATTAAAAATGAATTCAAAAATTCAGTCATTATTTCATTGCATACTCTTAAAAATCTCTCTTCATCAGCACCGAAAAGTCCGGAGCTTATAACTGTGGGCTTTACAAGCATGAAATCAAGCTTTTCCTTTAAATATGCTTCAACTTCTTTTTTATCATCACCAAGCTTCTTCAGCTCACGAGTAAACGGATTATCAGTTTCAAATAGCTCTTTATATTGTTTTTCGTGATCGAGCATATCTGGAGTAATAGCAGGATGTGTTTGTTCAATAATCTTATTTAATGAATTATTGAGAAATGCAGAATTCATATTAAATGAATTTGTATATATTTCTAACTTTCTTTTATCTTCATGAGCTTTTTTTTCATCATCCGACATTAATGATAATTGTTCACGTTTTTGCTTTATTCTACTTATGAAATTTGACATTATACTAACTCCTATATGTTTCCATAATTGGAAACATATAGATTATATCACAAGAAAATGCATATTATGTTATAATACAAAAGTTAAAAAAAAGGATTAAAAAAATGAAAAATGAAGAAGAATATAAAGATGTAAATCCGTTAAAATTTTTATTTTGGATGTTTGTAGCTCCTGCATTGCTCGGTGGCGGATGTGGCGAATTATTAGAACTGTTTGATAGTTTTATGTGAAAAAAACAATATAAAACAATAACTTAATCATATGAAAAATGAAATTTTTATAAGTTTTCATGAAAATTTTGACCCCCATATGCTGAGGGAGCATTTTGTATATACACTCATTTTAAGCCGTTTTCAGCGTTCAAAAGTGGGGTGCTGTATATTAGTAAGGGAAAGGGAAAAACCCTCTGAAATCGCTTCTATATGCAAGTTTTGTGCCGATTTATGCCGATTTCAGTGGGCGAAATGTGGGCGGTGTGGCGTCTTTGTATAAAAGAAATTACCTAGAAAATTATAGCATCAACATCAAGAAAATAGCAGAAAACTGCCAAAAATTGAAAATATTAAAGAGAGTAAATTACACCTATTAAAACAAGATTGAAGTGCCGAAAATCGGCAAAAAAGTGGGCGATCAGCGGGCGGTGATAGTTTCCATTTGGAGGGATCGAAGAACCGTTGGTTGATGCGCCTGGCTCGTGATTTCAGGGTTTTGGCGATTTGATTGACGGTTTTTGGGGTAGCTTTTGATCTGCGTTTTGAGCAGATCGGGGACTGCCCTCCCGCTGGATGACTACGCGCTCGCGTTCAACCTTTCGAGGAAGAGGAAGCGGCGCATGTTGTAGACGATATTGGCCAGCCCGATCCTCATGGTGGCCCGGGTGATACCGACAGTTCGGATGAAC
>NZ_JACRVS010000045.1:0-9407 GCF_018811985.1 Acetobacter sp. P5B1
CCGCCAAAGAGCAGGATGAGCAGGATATCACTCTCGAAATCGTCAGACTACCTCAGGCTAAACGGGGTTTCGTGCTGCTGCCACGTCGCTGGATCGTAGAGAGATCGTTCGCGTGGGCAACGCGGTGCAGGAGGCTGGTGAAAGACTACGAGCGCTGCGCCTCAACGCTTGCCGCAATGCATACCATCGCCTTCGCAGGTTTCATGCTTAGAAACGCAGCTAACCTGCTCATCCAAAGTGCATAACACCCTCTAGGCTTTGATTCCCGTTGGCTGAGGAGCGCAGAAAATGGCCACCCTTTGAAAAACAATCAAAGAAGAGGGGGGGTAGAAGGTCTCTGCGCAGCCGCTCACATAAGGGGCTAGCAACCTGAAAAAACCTGAAATCCGTTTTTGATTAGTTTTTCAAAAAACCCGCGGTTTCCCGCCGGTTAAATCATCTTGATGCGGGCTTCTTCTGATACACTTGTTACAGGTCAACGCGCGCGCTTCAGGACTGTTTGGGCTCGCCAAATCGGGCGAACTCAAAATTCACGCTCACGCGCGCGCATGCATGCACAATACTGGTCACAAAACCTTTCTCCTCCTGAATATCTGGCTTTCGGATGTTGCTTTTCGCCTCAAAAATCGCGTTTTGAATGTCAACATTTGTCAACAATTTCCAGCGGATCAAAGCTCCGAAATCGCGTTTTGGATTTCAACTTTTTTCAATAGGGAGCGTCGCTTGGATATCAAGTTTTTGGAGGTTCTCAGGGCCGATCCAAGCACCGAAATCGCGCTGGCAACCTTAACATTTACTAACAGGCGCGCACCCTGCTCGCTCGCCGTTTTCTCACTATAACCAGCCCGAATAGCGGCCTGTTAGCGCGTGCTGAATAGATTTTGGGATTTCAACATTCTTCAACATTTTCAAGCATTGGATTTCAGTTTTTTTCAGTAGGTCGGCTCTGTTCAGCCCCCTTGTTCTCAAGGCGTCTTTCCGGGCCATGTGCAGAGCTGCAGAGGCCTCACCCTCGCGTGCGTGCGCGTATTGGTCGCGAAACTCGGCAGCCGTCCCAATCTGGATACCTCAAATCCCCGCAGAAATCAGCGACTTCCTTGTACTTCCAGCCTGTTCCGCACTATGCTTCAGGCATGGAAACCGCTGCTTCTGAACCTCCAGTTTACCGCATCACCATCCCCGGCCTGCTGAGGGCCAAAGGCCGGACCTTCACGGATGCAAAAACGGTGCAGGCCGAGAGGCATATCCAGCACCACGCCATAGAGCAGATCGGCAAGCCATGCCTGACAGGGCCACTGCACGTTTCCCTGACAATCAACATTGCCCCTCCGCCCTCATGGAGCCGGAAGAAAACGGCTGAAGCACTGGCAGGCCGGATCCTGCCGACCAGCAGGCCAGACATCGACAACCAGATGAAGACCGCTGCTGATGCTCTGAACGGTATCGCCTGGAAGGATGATGCCCAGATCGTGGATGCCACTCTGTCACGCCGTTACGGGCCGGAGAGTATGACTGTGATTGAGGTGACGCCGCTATGACCGGCAAGCGTGACCGGGGCGGGGCCGAGCGTCTGAGCCTTCATAATGAAGGTGCAGGTGCCTCCAGTGCAGAGGCGCCTCGGAAAGCCGCGTCACGTCCGAAAAGACACATTCCCCGCAAACCAAGCCCTACCCAGATCGAACGGTTCGAGGCCCTCCGGGCGCGGGTGATGGGTGGGAAGTTGCACAGTACGCCTGCGGGCGCACTCACGCATGAGCAAAAGCGATGAAGAAAGACATCGGTCCACTGTCCTTCAACTCCACCATAGGACGCCTTTCAGGGCCTTCTGGTGCCATTCGCCTACCTCCGCACCTGAAAGCTATCGCGGGGCAATTTTGGGCCATTGGTGAGGGCGTGGCGGTTCCATTCTCTAGCATACAGGATGCTCTATGGCCGGAGGGGGTGCAGGGGCCTGCCAATCCGGAGCAGGCCTTCAGGCGGGATCTCAGGGAGGTTCGGATTATCACTCGCGCCCTGGCTCATGGCAGCGGCAAAATTCTGGATTTCCGGCAGAATGCAGCGGGATACTGGCTGGTGCGCGTTCGGGTCATCCGCTGAAAGCCTTAGTCGGTTAATAAGGCTTCCAGATTGGCGGTGTTGCCCCGGTTTTGTGCGTCCGAATTTCGGACACGCTCTCTTGCTTTCCTCTGGTGCCTTGCATGACGGCCGGGCACAGAATTATGCATGAGCCCGCAATTCATCCACCTCGAAACCTACGCCCGCAAGCCCGACAAGCAGGGCCGGTCTGTCGTCTTTGTTCTCGCTGAAGCCTCCCGCGAGCCATGGGCCTGCTACCACGTTGAACAACCTCGACCGCCTACCATTCTGCATGGTCTCCATCCCGCAGAGGTGCGCTCCAGACATGACCAGAGAGCGGCCTCTATCCGTATCCAGACCTCTACCGGCTTGCGCGCCCTCCGGCAGGACCAGCACACGCTTCTGACTGTGGTGGCTTCCTTCCACCGGAAAGGGAGGGATTATGAAGGCTGGGAGCGAGATACCTTGCAATGGCTTCAGGCGCGCTATGGCGCCCAGCTCGCGTCTGTCATTCGGCATACCGACGAGAGCCATCCGCATCTGCACGCGTACGTCCTGCCTGATGATCCTGCCATGCGGGCAAGGCGACTGCATCCGGGCGCGCTGGCAAAGGATACCGCCCTACAGAACGGAGCCACCAACAGAGCCGGCGATGCTGCCTACCGGGCGGCTATGCGCGACCTGCAGGACACTTACTGGCTGGAAGTCTGTGCCGCTCTTGGCATCCGCCGCTTTGGCTTCTCCCGGCGCAGAATGACGCGAGCAGAGTGGCATAAGGAAAAGATCGTTCGGGAATGTGGCCGGGCTGCCGATGTGAAGCTTGGCGAGAACATGCAGAGAATCAAAGCCGCAGAAGCTGAGCTGACAAAGTGGCAACAGGATCTGGAGCAGTGGCGGCTGCAAATGCTGGGAGACAGAAACCGCATCCGAGGGGAGGCCGAGCAGAAGGCTGGGGCTTTGTATCGTGCTCGCATGGAGGAGCTGGCCCGGCGCCATGATGAAGAACGGGCCTTAAGGATGGAACTGCAGAAAAGACTTGAAATTTTCTCGCCCAGAACAGGAAGCCCCTGACCATCTCCCTCCTGATGAGTTCATAAGTCCATGCATTTTTGAAATCATGAATACATGAAATGAAGAAACCTATTTTTCTTGTACTTCCTGCCCCTCCGTACTATTGTTCTCGTAATGTTCTTATGCTGCCGGAGGGGCACTTTTGATCCGAGAAATGGACTACACCATCACTACAGATGGTCCTGACAAAGGCAAGGTCTTCGTAATTTCCCGCATGCCGGCATTTCAGGCTGAGCGGTGGGGCCGTTCGTTCCTGTATGGCGCTACAGTTGGCACTCCGTTTGAAGCGAGGGCTGTCTATGCTGGAGCCATTGCGGAAGTAGCTCGCTCGGCTATCGGCCTGAATGTGCTGCGCTCTATGGATCCGGTTTTTTCGGACCCTCTGGAAAAAGAACTGCGTGGTTGCATCAAGATCAAGCCTGACCCTGAACACCCGAGCGTAACGCGCACTATCGTTGACGGTGATTTTGACGATATCGGCACCTTCATTGAGCTCCAGCAGAAGGCGTTCGAGTTCAACACTGGTTTTTTTCAGGCCGTCTCCCGCTCCCTGCCGCCATTGGCTTCAGAGAGGCCCCACCAGGAGCCGGAGACTTCCTCAACTACCCCAACCTCAGCCCCCTCATTGGAGCAGTAATCCATGCGCGGATGGCAACTCTCGGAGAGCTCCAGACTATCTATGACGCAGAGGATCTCTACGACATGGCTGAGCTTCTGGTTATCGACCAGCACAATCAATATGTGGCGCAGAAAGCGGCTGAGCGGGATGCACGCTCTCGCCGGTAAGGTAGCAAGCTGATGCCGCTGAATTCCGTTCCTTTGCCGGCATCATGGGATGTGCCGAAGGTTGCAGGTGTGCCCACGCTGGCAACCTACGCCATCGAGGGTGCTGAAGCGGCTGCCTCTGTTATCGTGGGGACTGCCCTTGAAGATCTCCTTGTCAGCGAGGCTGCTGCTCAGTGGGGCATCTTTGACAAGAATGGGCAGCGGGTTGCGACTACCGCCCACGTGGTCTCTCTCGGCACTATTCAGGAAAGCCGGATCACCAGCGCCCCTATGGAGAAAGGGGCTTTTGCTTCAGTGAATAAAGTCTCAATGCCTCGCATGGTACGCGTAATGCTGGTCTGTGATGAAGACCTGGCAACGCGGGCGGCCTTTCTGTCCGCTGTGCAGGCGGCTGCTGCATCCACTGACCTTTTCACCCTCTCAACGCCTGAGGCCGTCTATCAGAATATGAACATCACACATGTGGAGCGGGATATTCGCCAAGGGGGCTCTCCCTCCATGCTTCGGCTTATGATCGGCGCTGAAGAAGTGCGTGGGGGAGCACGTGCATTACTGGCGAGTGCGGGCACCAGCTCCCTGCCCACTAAAGAGCCCTCCGGGGCTGCCCCTATCAATATCGGACAGGTGAACCCCGCAGCCGTAACGAGCCAGAGCTGAGCCATGCAGACCATTCCGCTATCCGTAACGCCCTCACAGTCTTTGCATGTCTTGCTAGGCGGCCAGAATGTTGGACTGACCTTGCGCCAGCGCAGCTCAGGCCTTTATGCCGATATCAAGCTGAACGGATCAATCATTGGGTCAGGCCTTTTGTGTCAGGACCGCACACTGATTAACAATGCTCCTTATACGGGGTTCTCCGGAGACCTTGTATTTGTCGATACGATGGGCGCCAACGACCCCACGTATGACTATTTTGGTAGCCGTTACGTCCTGTACTGGATCGAGCCGGGAGAAAGCATCCCGTGACAGGCACTGTCATTGATTCCCTCGTTGTTGAGCTCACCCTTGACGCTAAAGGAACCGTAAAAGGCTCCCAGCAGGCGGAAGGTGTGCTGAAGCGGCTGCGCGCGCGGCTCACTGATAATGCGAAGGGGATTGAGCAGGCGCATGCGCGGGTCGCTGAGTCTGTCAGGAATGTCAGAGAGCAAGTGCTTGGCCTGCTTACCGTCGTCACGGCAGGCCGAGGTCTCAACGCCTTCTTTCAGGAAACCAGCGCCAACGTAGTGGCGACGCGGAGTTTCTCGCAAACCATCGACACCTCCACCGCGTCCCTTGGGAAGTGGGAAGCTGCAGCCCGCATGGCCGGGGGGAGTGCGGAGGGCATCCGGCAGACCTTCGCTTCTATCAGTTCCTCCGTATCAGAATGGGATCTGAACAAAACCTTTTCCCCTCAGCTCCAGCAAATGCAGCGGTCGGGTATTGCTGTTCTGGACGGGAAGACCGGCAACGCCCTCAGCACGGAGCAGATTTTCAAGAACGCCCTCCGCTATCTGTCCACCATCAAAGACATGCGCAGGCGCACGCAGCAGGCCAGAAGCTTTGGCTTTGGAGATGGGGTTCTTCCTCTGGTCAATTCAGGCTCTATCGCCATCATGCGGATGCTGCACGAGGCGCAGGAAGATGGCGCGGAGGTCACTGAGAAACAGGCTAAAGCCAACACAGAGCTTGTTCACTCTCAAGAGCGCCTGACTACGTCTTTCACGGCTTTAGGCCGCCAGATCGAAAGCGACTTCGCTCCTCAGATGGCCGTGGTGAACGACCTGATCCGGGCGACAACCAACACCATCAGGCAGCACCAGACCATTGCGGATGCTGCATTTGCCGGAGTTTCTACCACAGCCCTCGCTCTCGGCGTGGCTATGGCTGGCCCTTTTGTAGCGGGGTTTGTGGCGGCAAATGCTGGAGTTCTCGCTCTGGCGGCCGGGTTTGGCGCAGTGGTGACAGCTGGCAGTTATTTCTACAGCGACTGGTCGGCGTGGATGAGAGGGGGCTCGTCCGAATTTAGCGCATTCTACCAGTCTGTTTCTAATGGCTGGGCTCAGATTGAGCAGATCGGCTCGCGCACTCTGACCAAACTACGCCCGGAATGGGAAGCTTTCGAGCGGGGCGCCGAAGAAGGCTGGAAGGCTTTCACCTCCCTCTTTACGGAAGATTCAGACACAATCCGCGCGCGCTGGCTGGTTTTGACTGGTGATGCCTCTGACGCATGGGGGAAAGCCATGACTTCCCTGCTGACGGATTGGGAGCAGTTCAAGAAGGCTATACAGACAGATGCCCCGGCCATCCGGCATTGGCTGGAAAGCATGCTGCATCGCGGTGAAGACGCTGCCAAATCCGCCTGGCATTACGTCGAGGAAGGGTCCGCTAAGGTAGGACACTACATCGGAGGGCGAGCTGAAGCCATGCATGGCCTGCTTGCCCCGCGCGGCATCCGCAACAACAACCCCGGCAATCTCCGCTCATGGGCCGGTGCCGGGTCAGACGGACAGTTTGCCCAGTTCGCCACGCCGGAAGCCGGACTCAATGCCATGGCCCAGAACCTGCAAACCTATATGCGCAAGCGCGGCCTTCAGTCTGTACGCGGCATCATCTCCCGCTGGGCTCCGGCGTCGGATGGCAACCTGACAAATGACTATATCGCTCAGGTTTCAAAGGATATGGGGGTTACCTCAGACGCCCGCCTGAATGCGTCAGATGTAAATACCGTTGCCAGCCTGATGCATGCAATCACCCGCCGGGAAAACGGCTATGATCCATACGCCGGATTGAATCAGGCTGCGGCGCAACAGGCGATTGCCCACAATCAAGGCGGAGGCCCCACACAGGAGGTTCACCACCATGCGCACAACACCTTCCATGTGACGGTAACCACCCGAGCCACAGACGCGCGGGGGACTGCGCATGCCGTGAGCCGGGAGCTCGCGACCATTACCAATACGGGGCTGAACTGAACATGGTTGAGCAAGCGGGCACGGTTTCTCTGGAAACGTTCTATAAACGCAAAATCAGCCTCACGTTCCGGCTGGGCCGCGGGCAATTCGGCACCAGTGGGTCACAGGAACTACATGTAAGCGGTCACCGTATTCAGGCAACGGTCAATATGGTCGGAGGGGTAGCAGGATCCTCCGCTGAACTGCGCGTGTATGGGCTTACGCAATCTCTGATGAATGACCTGAACCAACCGGTGCTGACACCCAATGCGGACGGCGGCCGGAACAATACGATCATCATCACCGCTGGCAATGAAGGAGGCCCTCTCACTCAGATTTTTCAAGGCAATATTGTCTCCGCGTGGCAGGACAATTCCGGCGCCCCGGACACGTGTCTGAACGTCTATTCAACGGCCATGGCGTTCAGCTCTTTAGCTGATTATCCTTCATCCAGTTACAAGGGCACGATCAGCATTGCTGATGCTGTCGGCACAATCGTTCGCAGCCTCGGATTTATCTTTGAAAATGATGGTGTGACAGCACGTGCTGCCGATGTTGTTCTGACAGGCAGTAGCGCCCAGCAACTGGATGAGCTGGCACGCATGGGGCGTTTTCAGAGGATTTTTGACAACGGCACATACGTCATCTGGCCGGAGGGCAAGGGCCGCTCAAACCTTATCTCAGACGTGTCACCCGCAACCGGTATGCTTGGATATCCGTCATTCACCGGAAACGGCCTGAATTTCAAGACGGTGTTCCGTCCGGAGATTCGCTTTGGCCAGTCTCTAAAGGTCACAAGCGATCTCATGCCTGCGTGCGGGGTCTGGAATATCAAAACAGTGACACATGACATTGAGAGCGAAAACCCCGGAGGCGAGTGGCTGACCAGTATTGAGACGACACGACCACTCTACGGGGATGATAACACCCCTCCGGGAGCATCAGCATGAGCGGGACAGACCAGAACGCCTATCTTGGACAGGCTCAGGCCGCAGACACAGCAGGACCCGTAAACCCCATTCTGTTTGCAATCCGCCAGCAGATGGCCCGCATGGCTGGCGCCACTCTGGTGCAGGTGAAAGCCGTCTCTGCCACGGGTTTGGAGCCTGTCGGGTTTGTGGACGCTCTCCCCATGGTTCAGCAAACGAATGGGCGCGGGATGCTCTCTCCCATGCCGATGATCCACAACCTGCCCTATTTCCGGTTACAGGGCGGCAAGAGCGCTGTTATTGTTGATCCGGCCATTGGTGATATCGGCCTGGCCGTGTTCGCAAGCCGTGATATTTCCAACATCAAGCAGGCCCGCGCACCCAGCGGCCCCGGCAGTCATCGCATTCATAGCTGGAGTGACGGACTCTATATCGGTGGCTTCCTGAATGGCAGCCCGGAAGAATACATCTGGCTAACCAGCAATGGCGTAAAGGTGCAGACAAAGGGTGAGTTTTCTGTCTCCGCCAGCAAGGTCACGTTCGATTGCGACATCACTACTTCCGGTGATGTGAAAGCCGCCGGTATCAGCCTCACTCAACATACGCATCCCGGCGTACAGCCCGGTAGCGGGGCAACCGGCACGCCAGAATGAAACGAAAGCGCGGCATAGCTTCTCCCTTGCATATGATACCATAAAACAGTATCATTCTTCCATGAAAGCCAAGCACCGCCGCACGCTGGAGTTAATCTTCAAACGCCCCGTCTCAGGCAACGTGCCCTGGACGGACATTGAAGCTCTTTTCGTTTCTCTCGGCGCGGAGGTGTCAGAGCGTGAAGGCTCACGCATCGGTGTGTTCCTGTTTGAAGAGATCAAGGTCTTCCACCGACCTCATCCTAAACCAGACACCGACAAAGGAGCCGTAGCTTCTGTCAGAAAATGGCTTGAGCAGAATGGAGTGACGCCATGAATAACATGATGGAAATTGGCGGCCATCGGGCTGTCATCCAGTTTGACCCTGAAATCGGCATGTTCCGGGGAGAGTTTCTGGGACTGAACGGAGGGGCTGATTTCTATGCAGATAGCGTGAGCGGCCTGCAGCAGGAAGGTGAGGCCTCCCTCCGTGTTTTTCTGGAGATGTGCGCTGAAAAAGGCATTGATCCAGTCAAGCACTACTCTGGCCGCTTTGTGGTTAGACTGCCTGAAGAGATCCATGCCCGCGCCGCAGAGATTGCCGCAGCCCGTGGCGTCAGCCTCAATCGACTGGTGCAGGACGTACTGGCTCAGGTTGAAGCGTAAGCTAATATTTATTTTTACTTTAACTATTCCTTAGATTTATCACAGGTCTTAAAAAAGACTTTGTTCAACTTTGCCACCCCTAGAGGGTGTTATGCACTTTGGATGAGCAGGTTAGCTGCGTTTCTAAGCATGAAACCTGCGAAGGCGATGGTATGCATTGCGGCAAGCGTTGAGGCGCAGCGCTCGTAGTCTTTCACCAGCCTCCTGCACCGCGTTGCCCACGCGAACGATCTCTCTACGATCCAGCGACGTGGCAGCAGCACGAAACCCCGTTTAGCCTGAGGTAGTCTGACGATTTCGAGAGTGATATCCTGCTC
>NZ_JACRVS010000046.1:0-7702 GCF_018811985.1 Acetobacter sp. P5B1
TCCAAAGCCTTCATCTGACTGATCATCGAAGCATCCATGCCGCCATATTTCGCGCGCCACCGGTAAAACGTGGCGTTGCTAATCCCATGCTCCCGGCACAGGTCAGGAACCGGGACACCGCCCTCAGCCTGGCGGATCACACCCATGATCTGGGCGTCAGTAAAGCGATCACTCTTCATCAGAATCTCCTCAATTCTTACGCTGAGAAAATTCTCATTCAAAAGTCACTCTTTTTATGGGGGGATTACCGGGCAAGCTCTTCCGGCAATGCCTGCAGATCGCTGTCTGTGGCATCTGCGTGCTCCGCCTGCTCCATCAGTTTCGCGATATCCACTGCCAGCTGTTCGCGCAGCGCCCTGATCCGGTCGTAACGCAGGGAACGGTATTTCGAAGCGTCGGCATCAATTTTCGTGCCGTCGATCGATACGACACCCAGACGCAGTAGACCTGTCTCGCGCGCCAGAAGCAGGACCTGTGCAAATGCAACTTCAATGGCGGCCCGGTTCGTTCGGCGGAAGGTCGCAATCGTGTCGTGATCCGGATGCAGGTTCGCTGCCACGAAGCGTATGCCGATGTCGCGATATGTCGCCCGCTCTATCCGGCATGAGGAAAAAATCCCGTTTACATAGCTGAATATCAGAAGCGCGAGCATCAGGCGCGGATGATACTGCGCCTTGCCACCCGTGCGCACCGGCACACAAAACGCATTCATCGGAACCCGCTCAACGGCTGCGACAATGAAATGCGCCATATCATCAGCCGGAAGCCACGACTTCAGATCAGGTGGCAGAAGAAACGGCTGAGACCGGTCAAACGGGATGAAGCCGCTCATCACACCACCTTACAACCTCACCCCTGCACAGGGTACCCCAACCCGACAGGTTGCTAGTGTCCTGACTCTAAAATTTCGCGGATTTTATTGGGGTCTGTTGGGAATTATGGTTTTTTAAAGCATGTGATTGTGATTCAAGGTCTGCATGGATCGCTTCGTACTGACAGATGCCCAATGGGCGAAAATGGAACCGCTGTGCCTTGGCAAGAAAACAGATCGCGGGCGCAGCGGGCAGGACAACCGTCTTTTCATTGAGGCGGTCTTATGGATTGCCCGGACCGGCAGTCCATGGCGTGACCTTCCGACGTATTTCGGGCATTGGAACTCGGTCTATTCCCGTTACAGCGACTGGACGAAAGCCAGTGTTTTCAAACGGCTTTTTGAAGCGGTTTCTGACGATGCCGACATGGAATATGCGATGATCGATGGCACGGTGGTCCGGGTTCACCGCCATGGCCAGGGCGCAAAAGGGGGACCCGAAGTCAGGCGATAGGACGCAGTGTGACGGGATGGTCGACCAAGATCATCGCCATGACCGATGCCCTTGGCAATCTGGTCCGCTTCACGCTCATCCCCGGCCAGCATTACGATACGGTCGGGGCGGCGCCTCTTCTTGAACCAGCAGATTTCGAGGGGCTTCTTGCTGACAAGGCGTTTGATGTGCACTGGATCGTAGACGCCATACGCGCGCAAGGGGCCTGCGTGGTCATTCCTCAGCGTCGGAACCGCCTCGACAGGCGCCCCTTCGATGGAGCCCTGTTCAAGGCGCGCCATCTCATCGAGAACTTCTTCTGCAAGCTCAAGGAGTTCAAGCGCATCGCCATGCGAAGCGACAAGACAGACAGATCATTCGCAGCAATGATTTATCTCACCGCCGCTATCATCAATTCACGTTAATTCCCAACAGACCCTGGTAAGGAGGCAGAATCTTTTGATGGTCTGCAGGATGTCATCGGCGGACCTGGTCCATTTGAAGGGCCAGGGCTGTTCGTTATGGAGGGCGATGAAAGCCCTGATGTCGGCCTCCAGGGCTTCGATCGAACGATGGATGTCGCGCTTGATCTGCTTTTCAGTGATGAGAGCGAAAAACCGCTCCATCTGATTGATCCATGAGGCCCCGGGCGGCGTATAATGAACGTGCCAACTCGGACGCCTGGCCAACCAGTTACGGATCAGTTTCGTCTTGTGGGGGGGGCATAGTGTTGATTTTCATTGAGAACTGGGCTCTCCCGAACATGGTGGGCTTTATCATTTTCAATCGACTGATCTGCCCCTCGACAGGGCTGGTTGTCCACGATGTCACAAGAGAAGCCCGAATGGCTGCGGCATCCCGTTCAAGGGCTGGAACCAGACGGGAGAGCAGCGTATCCCTTCCTGCTTTCAGTAAAAGCCTGAGGTTATCTTCTGATTTCCTGCAGAGCAGATTTTGCATTTTTCTCACCCAGCTGGTCGTTTTTTCCAGTTGGGGTTCTGCTGCAAGAAGTTCTCTGACAAACAGGGTCTTGTACTCGACACCGATCATGTCAGCTATGGCCTGAAGGCCATGCCCTTCGGCTTTCAGGGCAAGGGCATCATTGAATCGGGTTTCACGCCTTGACTGTGCGGCCTGGCTCGCATTCCGTGTGGGCGCCTGTGCTTTTTGCAGGCATGATGGCTGGGCACGCATCCCGGTATCCGTGGAGGCTGACTGACAGAGTTTCTGCGTGATCTGCGTGGCTGTGGGCATACCGGTCCACAACCGCCACAAAGGCATCCGAGAGGTTTCTGAGCAGATGCCATCTGTCTGTGACCTGAACGGCCGATGGTGCGCCTCTGTAACAGGCATCCGCGTATGCTCCAGCCCGGTCTCTGGCAATGATCTCAATACCGGGATTTTGCACAAGCCATGCAGCAAGGGTATCCGCCTGCCGGTCAGGCAGCAGGTTGACCACATCATTTTTTTCCAGATCGACCAGGATGGTGCCGTAATGATGCCCGCGACGCCAGGCCCAGTCATCCACACCCAGAACACGGGGAGACCGCGCAGAGGGCTTCCCTGGCATTCTGGAAAGGAGCCTGCGGATCAGAGTGTCTGCGCTGACCGGGCAACGCAGGCGTTCTGCCATTCTTTCGCCTGCAGACCCACCCAGGGCATGGGCCACATAATGGTGAAGGTCTGTCAGGCGCATGGTATGCCGCCCATAAGGCACGGTCATATCAGAAAGCGGGATGACAAACGTCCGGCGACGACAACCAGCAGTGTTGCAGTAAAGACGGAACGAGGAAACCCGGAGTGTAACACGACGGTCCTGCCAGGGCAGATCCGACAATGTGCGGCGAAAGACTATGGATCCGTTGCGTCCGGATATGACAGTCGGGACAGACAGCACTGCGATCACGCAAACTCGCTTCTATCTGCACCGTATTGTCGCTCGGCGTGACCTGATCAACAACGAGAGAGGGAGGAAGATCAAGGGACCGGAAGCGTGACACGACAGAAAAATCCCCAAAAGTTGCATATCTTCAGGATTTCTCAGCTTCTTTCCCGCAGTACAAGTCCTCGCACCACATACTTTGCGGAAGAGCCCAGTTCTCAATGAAAATCAATAATGAGGATATAACCTTGCGGTTTGCGGTGATTAAGCGCCATAATCTCCGCAAGGAATGCAGGGATTATGGCGCGATACGTTTATCAGCATGAAGACTGGCCCGGCTTCCAGTGGGACAAGGATACCATTTCCCATGAACTGGCCGCCGTGCGTCACCGGCAGGGACGCCTCCTGGGCCGTATGGAAAGTCTCGGCTTCGATTTCCGGTCTGAAGCCGTGCTCCAGACCCTGACGGAAGATGTCATCAAGTCGAGTGAGATCGAGGGCGAAAACCTTGATCGTGAGCAGGTGCGCTCCTCCATCGCACGTCGACTGGGGATGGATATTGGCGCGCTGGCACCGATGGATCGGGATGTTGAAGGTGTCGTGGAGCTGATGCTGGATGCGACCCGGCATTATGCCGATCCGCTGACTGAAGAAAGGCTATTCGCCTGGCATGCGGCTTTGTTTCCCACTGGCCGAAACGGCATGTCACGCATTCTGGTCGGAGAGTGGCGTGATGACAGAACGGGCCCGATGCAGGTCGTGTCAGGCCCTGTCGGACGGGAAAAGGTCCATTATGAGGCGCCGGCAGCCAGCAGGGTGCCCGCAGAGATGCAGGTCTTCCTCAACTGGTGCAATGCCGGGCAAGCGCTGGATCCTGTGCTGAAGGCAGCCATCGCACATTTGTGGTTTGTCACCATTCATCCGTTTGAGGATGGAAACGGGCGCATGGCACGGGCTATCGGTGACCTCATGCTGGCGCGTTCGGAACAGACAGAGCAGCGTTTCTACAGCCTGTCGGCCCAGATCCGGCAGGAACGGAAGGATTATTACGCAATCCTTGAAGCTACCCAGAAGGGGGATATGGACGTCACGTCCTGGCTTCATTGGTTTCTGGGGGCGCTGGATCGCGCCTTTGATCGCGCTGAGCTGATCCTGGAAAAGGTCATCCAGAAGGCCGGTTTCTGGGATAATCTGGTCGGACAATCGATCAATGACCGGCAACGCCTCATGCTGAACCGTCTGCTGGACGGGTTCGAGGGTAAGCTGACCTCATCCAAATGGGCGAAGCTGGCGAAAACGTCACCGGATACAGCCCTGCGAGATATCAATGATCTCGTATCGCACGGTATTCTGGTCAGGGAGGCGGCAGGAGGAAGAAGCACCAGCTATGTGTTGGCTCGTCCCGAGACGTAAAACGCGGGTCGATGCTGACGGACAGGCCGTTGATTGGGTACCATCGGCATTCAGGCCTGTGTCCTTGCGTCGGTAAGCGCGGATGAGATGCGCTGAGCGACCTGATCCGTCGAGCGTTTGACATTTTCCCGCTTCAGGTGGGCGTAGCGGGAAGTGGTCTTGATGTCGCTATGGCCCAGCATCCGGCCGATCATTGTCAGGTCCGCTCCCATCTCCAGGGCATCCGATGCAAAGGAATGACGGAGATCGTGGAGCCGAACGCCATCCAGGCCTGCCGCCTTGCGGATACGACGCCACGGCTTTTGCAGGTCAGTGAGATATTCGCCAGCCTTGCGTCCGGTGATGACATAGGGATTGTCGGGCAGGCGAGGGGTGGCCTTCAGGACATCAACCGCTGCCGTGCCCAACTGGACTGTTTTCGCTCCGGTTTTGCTGTCTGGAAGGCGCAGTTCTGCTTCACCCAGCCAGACATGTGCCCACTGGAGCGTCTGGATTTCCCGTAACCGGCAACCCGTAAGGGCAAGCAGGCGAATGGCCCGTGCGGCTTCGGGTATATCTTCGGCGGCCTCGTCGAGGCTGTTTCCCAGGCGTGCATACTCATCCCGGGTGAGGAAACGCTCCCGTCTTTCCTCCCGGTAGCGTTTGACGCCCCGGCATGGATTCACGCCGTCCTGACGGATGCCCCACAGATCGGCAAGGCTGAACATCTTTGACAGAACGCCCAGCGTGCGGTTGGCCTGATAGGGGATATGCCGGAAACTGCCATGAAATTCGGCGACTTCTGCCCGTGAGAGGTCGGCCATCCGCCAGCTTCCGAATTTCGGGACAATGAACAGTTCCACCGAGCGCCTGTATTCCCCCCGTGTTCTGGGTTTCAGGTGGACATCGACATATTCGTCGAGAAAGCGCCTGGAGAAGCTTGTGACGGTCATGGCCTTACGGTCATCGGACCGTTTATCCGCCGGGTTTTCCCCGGTATGAACCCGTGCGAGGATCCTGATGGCTTCATCACGGGCGAGATCCGCAGTCCACGGGCTGCCATGCTGGCCGATCGTGTAGCGCCGCAGCCGCCCGCCAGAGCGGTAGTGGATCACGTAGACCTTGCGGCCCGATGGCCAGACCCGGACCGCAAAGGCTGGAATGCTGTCATCCCACAGGAAATAATCTTTTGCTTCGGGCGTCGCCGCCGTGACGGCTTTCTTGTTGAGCCGGGCCATTCTCGCCTCCGCCGCAGGAAACACATAGGAAACAGATGAGAGCGCAACCGAGCGTAGTCGGTGAACGAATGACGTATCCCGACGGGGCCATTTTTCAAGGAAAAACAAAGGGTTTTCGTGGACCGGCGCTATTCTGTCGGCATGGGCGCTGGCCAGCGTAGGCTAAAAAATCTTTCTCATAACCTGAAGGCCGCAGGTTCAAATCCTGCCCCCGCAACCAATGAATCCTGCACCAAGAACTTATTAAGAACGCCAGCATCCGGGTGATGCGTGGCGTTCTTCCTGTTTGTTGCAAAGACCAGCATCGCAGCAAGATCACCCTCAAGGAAAATCCCAAGCTCGTCCTTCTCAGGAATAAGCCTGATCCGGGTAATCAAAGAGCGAATGGCTTCTTTAGCCTGCGTCCCGGTGGCTTCGTTCTGCAGGCTGTCTTGGAGCATCGCAATCTTCTGGCGATAGAGTTCCGCCATATTTGGATGAAGGAGTGGGGGGGGAGAGGGCGCGTCAGCCAGACGTGCTTCAATCTCCGCCTTGCGTGCCTCAAGTTGCTCCATGCGTGTCTTGAGAGCAGAACTGGCAAAGCCATCGAGGATCGCCTGAACGGCCTTGTTCAGTTCGCGCTCGATTTTGGGAGGTTCGGATTTCAGGGTAGCCAGATCGGCTCCTTTTTCCATCCGCAGTCGGTTGACCTCTCGTGTGAACTCGTCACAAAATTCCTTGAAGAGGGCAGGATCCATCATCTGGGTCCTCAGACCGTTGAGCACGGATTTCTCCAGGACATCTCGCCGGATTGTCAGGCGGTTCTCACAGGTGCCCTTGTTGCGGGCTGTTGAGCAGCCAAGATGGTTTTTGGAGATCATCGAGAAGCCACCGCCGCAACAGCCGCATTTGATGAGGCCTGTCAAGAGATGGGTCGGACGCTGCAGGGCGTTGAGCGGATGTGTGCCGGTGCCGCGGGATTTCTGGGACCAGGTCGTCTTGCTTTGACGGGCTTTGACCGCATCCCAGAGATCCTGCTCGATAATCCGCAGTTCAGGAACGTCGTGAAGAGTCCATTCGGATTCAGGGTTGAGGCGCGAGACGCGTTTTCCAGTGCCGGGGTCCTTGATGTAGCGCAGCCGGTTCCAGATCAGGCGACCGATATAGAGTTCGTTGTTGAGGATGCCTGTGCCGCGTTCCCGATTGCCGTTGATCGTTGACGGACTCCAGGCTCCGGACAGGGGACCGCGAAGACCTTCTACGTTCAGGGTAAGAGCAATGGCTTTGGGAGATTTGCCGTCGGCATACTCCCGAAAGATCCGGCGAATGATTTGTGCCTGATCGTCGTTGATCGCACGTTCGCCGCAGATCGCCTCGCCATGAGTGTCGTGTTGCCGGACAACATCGTACCCGTAGCACAGGCCACCACCAGACTTGCCCTGTTCGACACGACCGCGCAGGCCGCGTCTGGTCTTGTTGGCCAGTTCTTTGAGGTAGAGCGCATTCATCGTGCCGGTCAGGCCGATATGGAGATGATTGATCTCACCCTCTGAAAGCGTGACGATCCTCACGCCGGCAAAACTCATGCGCTTGAACAGGCCGGCGATGTCTTCCTGATCGCGGGACAGGCGATCCATCGCTTCTGTCAGGAGGATCTGGGGTAATCCCCCCATAAAAAGAGTGACTTTTGAATGAGAATTTTCTCAGCGTAAGAATTGAGGAGATTCTGATGAAGAGTGATCGCTTTACTGACGCCCAGATCATGGGTGTGATCCGCCAGGCTGAGGGCGGTGTCCCGGTTCCTGACCTGTGCCGGGAGCATGGGATTAGCAACGCCACGTTTTACCGGTGGCGCGCGAAATATGGCGGCATGGATGCTTCGATGATCAGTCAGATGAAGGCTTTGG
>NZ_JACRVS010000047.1:0-7300 GCF_018811985.1 Acetobacter sp. P5B1
TGAAGATGGCAGCAAGTGTTTTGAAGAACACGCCATAATAGGCCTGCGCATGCCGGTGCCCCTCAAAAACAGTCGGAATGTTCTCCAGCTTGCGGTTGGCCACCTGTTCCTCAAACTCCTGAAACAGCATGAACTGCTTGAGCGGATGATCAAACAGGCTCTCTGCTTCCGCGATCACCTTGCGCAGCAGGGCCGAGAACGCTTCCTTCGCATACGGATCATCCTGCATCTCGTAGTCGATCATTTTCGTCACACGGGTGCGAATCAGGTCCGTCTCGTTGCGGGTTTTCTCCTCGCTCCAGTTTTCGGGCTCGTTGTCTTCCGGCTTCTGCCCCATCTTGCCCACGGCATACAGACCGCCAGACTCATGCACCTTCACCCCGGCGACGTGCCGGTCCAGCAACTTCTTGACCTGCTCGGCATACTGGTCGAAGTCCACCGTCTCACCCGTATCCTGCATCACCATCTGGCGCAGACTGGTCAGTTGCTTCAGCGTCTCCTTGTAGGTGGCGCGGTCCTTTTCCGTAAAGCTGGTGTCTTCAAAGAACGCCACGGATTGCAGCGCCACTTTCAGGCAAGCCGCAAATTTTGTCAGCGCCTCATAGAAATCATCCCGGCGCTTGAGGTTCACGTCCACCATCTGGCCGTGCTCCTCCAGCATGCGGGGCATCAGCACGGAGCGAAGTTGCTGGAGGTCGCTTCTGTTCTTCACACTGTCAAAAATGGCCCAGAGCGCTTTGTGTAGGGCCGGAAGTTCCCGATACTCCGTGCTCATCTGGCTATACAGCCCGGCAATATCCTTCGGGTCATATCCGCCGACATTTTCGGCTGCCAGTTGGTCATAGCGGGCAAGCGTGGTGTCCAGCTCTGCCAGAATGCCGCGATAATCAATCAGCAGTCCGTGCTTCTTCTGGTCATGCAGCCGGTTCACGCGGGCAATGGCCTGAAGCAGATTGTGCTGCTTCAGAGGCTTGTCGATATACAGCACCGCGTTCTTCGGTTCATCAAAGCCGGTCAGCAGCTTGTCGACCACGATAATCAGCTTGAGGTCCGGGTCTTTCTCGAAGCGCTCGATCACGCCACGCGTGTAGTCATCCTCGCTCTGGCTGCCGACATTCTCCTTCCACCAGGTCTGGATTTCCGGCTCTTGCGCTCATCGACTTCCGTATGGCCTTCCCGCGTATCGGGCGGGCTCATGACGATGGCGCTCTCGAACAGACCGACCTCATCCAGATACTGCTTGTAGCGGATGGCGGAGAGCTTGCTGTCACAGGCCAGCATGCCCTTGAGGTCTTTATCAATATTGTTGTCAAAATGTGTGGCCAGCTCCATGGCGATCAGCCGGATGCGATCATCGGCCTTGTACACCTGATTGGCGCGGGCAAAACGCTTCTTGAGATCCGTGACCTGCTCCTCGGTCAGCCCCTGCGTGATGCGCTCGAACCAAGCATCAATGGCTTCCTCATTAACGTTAAGATCGGGCTTGCGTTCTTCATAGAGCAGGGGTGTCACGGTTCCATCCGAGACAGCCTGCTGCATGGTGTAGGAGTGGATGATCCTGCCAAAACGGTTGGTGGTCTCACTCCCTTTGAGCAGCGGTGTGCCGGTAAAGGCGATGAAGGCGGCGTTGGGCAGGGCGTGCTTCATGCGGGCATGGTTCTCACCGCCCTGACTGCGATGGCCTTCATCCACCAGCACGATGATGTCCGCGCTGTCATTATGGCATTCGGGCAGAGCGGTGGCGGTGTGGAACTTGTTGATGAGCGAGAAGATGATCCGTTCCTGCCCATGCCCGATTTGCTGCGCCAGACGGCGGCCTGAGGTCGCGAGCGCCTCTTCCTTGTCCTTCTTGTCCGCCAGTTCGCCACCGGTGGAGAAGGTCGTGCTCAACTGGCGTTCCAGATCCTTGCGGTCTGTCACCACCAGAATACGGCACTGTTTGAGGTCGTCATCCAGAATGAGGGCGCGGCTGAGGAACACCATGGTGAAGGACTTGCCGGACCCGGTGGTGTGCCAGACCACGCCGCCCTCACGCCCGCCATCACTGCGGCGGGACTTGATGCGTTCCAGCAGGCGCTTGATGCCGAAAACCTGCTGATAGCGGGCGACGATCTTGCCTGCCTTGCGGTCGACCAGCGTGAAGAACCGCGCCATGTCCAGCAGGCGATCGGGCGAGAGCAGGCCGATCAGCAGCCGGTCCTGATCCGTGACATGCAGCGGGCGGGACGCCCAGTCCTCGAACCAGTCCCGCGCAGGGGGCTTCCGGTCGGCAAACAGCGCGTCTTTCTGGGCCGTCGAAAGCGGCGTATTCTTGAGCGCCTCCATCCGGCTTTCAGGAATGTCCTCTTCCTTCCAGCTTGCCCAGAATTTTTTGGGTGTGCCGCAGGTGCCATAGCGCGCGTCATGCCCGGTGATGGACAGCAGAAGCTGGCTGTAGGCAAAAAGCTGCGGAATTTCGTCCTTGTTCTGGTTGCGAATACTCTGGGAAATCCCGGCCTCCACGGTCGGGCCTTTGCCCGGCTGGCCATCAGGGCGCTTGGCCTCGATCACGGCCAGCGGAATGCCGTTGACGAAACACACGATATCCGGTCTGCGCGTCTGTGTCAGATCCGTGCGCAGGACACTGAATTCTTCGGTAAAGGTAAAGCTGTTATTTTCCGGGTTCTGCCAGTCGATGAGGGCGATGGTCGGGTTGGCTTTGCGTCCGTCGATGAACTCGGTAATGGCAATGCCGAACAGCAGATGCGTTGTCATCTTCTCATTGGCGTCACGCAGGCCGGAGACAAAGTCCGGATGCGTGACGTGAGAGACAAGCCGTTCAATGGCCTGATCGGACAGAGCGTGTTCCTGTCCTTCAAACGTGAAGCGGCGTTTTTTCAGTTCCGCCCGCAGGAGTGTGTCCAGCACCACGGCACCCTGCTTGCCGCCCCGCAAGGCGAGTGCTTCGGATGGGGGTAGAAACCGCCAGCCGAGCATGCTGAGCAGGGCCAGTGCGGGCAGTTTGGCGCTGTATTCTTCCTGAAATTTTGGGGCGGGAGGCATGGTGTCAAATATCCTGCAAGCTGAAATGACTTAATCGACCGTCACGCGACGTTTGCCCGTGAGAAGCTGCTGCATCAGGGCTTTCTTCTCCTGACGCAGGCGGGCGAGGTCGGATTCAAGGGCCGTGATTTCTTCGTCCGATGTGCTCAGGACAGCAGCGATGGCTTTCTGTTCGGGGAGTGGGGGAAGATTGAGGGATATTTCAGAAAGTTTATTTTTTGAAATATTATACCTTGTCGCACCCTGAGCTAATAATTGAATTTTGCGTCGAATTTCCTCTCCTCTAAACAGAAATTGAGAAAAATTGGGATTCATTACGAGTGATTTTTTGGGTCTAAAGCCAAAGCAGAATGAATTAAGATAAAATATGTCATTGCCTCCATATAAAAACACAGAACTCATCCCTACTTCCTCTGGAGTCTCAGAAGAGGTTGTGAATAAAATATCTCCATATTGTAGCTTGTTTTGATTTTCGTTTGTTTTTATTTCAACGTATTCAATATCTTTTATGTTAACGCAAGAATTTAAAAATACATTTTTGTACGTGATATATTTATATCCTGAACCGAAGTCATTTTTCGTTTTGCCGCTTAATCCAGTAAAAGATGAATATATCTCTCCCAGACGATTAACTTTCCACTCCCCTGTGAACCCCGGCAGGCGTTTTTTGCCTGTGAGGAGTTGTTGCATGAGGGCTTTTTTCTGCTGCTGGCTGTTGGCCAGAAGCTTCTCCGCTCCCTCAATCGCACGATCCCACGTCGAGAGGATCGCCGCGATCTTCTTCTGTTCGGGGAGAGGGGGGAGGAGAATTGGAAAAGAACGAATGGTCGAAAGATTCAGTCCGGCTTTTGCGCCAGCATCGTTTAGAGAGTTCATTTTTTGATTAAGCTTCTTTGAAGACAAGGCGTAAGCGACGAATGTGCTGGAAGCAGTCGCAGTCTTTAATCTGACTAAAGCAAGATGCTGATTGATAAATGCTGTTCCAAATCCGTTCGGAACTAGACCGATTTTTCCAAGTTCCGCTGTGATGGAAATGAGAATGTCTCCATTCTTCAATGCTGTGCGTTTTCCATCAGTGGAGTCATGCGGAATGGAGACGAACTTCATGTCATTTTCTGAAATTTTGACTCCATCACGTGCAAGGTTGGTCATTCTTACAAATTTATCTCCAGTATCAGAATAATACTGTGCCCAATCCCGTGATCCGCTAGTGATGTTGGACGCAAATTCTCCAAGATTGGAATATTTCCACCCCTCAGGAAGCATAACCCAGCTCCTTCAGATAAGCGTCCATCTGTGCTTCCAGCTTTACCAGTTCGGCCTTGATCTCCGCCCGTTCCGTGCGCACGGCGTTCAGGTCAATCTCCTCTTCTTCCTCAAACGTATCAACATAACGCGGAATGTTCAGGTTGTAGTCGTTCTCCCTGATCTCGTCCGGCGTGGCGAGGTGGGCGTATTTGTCCACGTTCTTGCGGGCGCGGTAGGTGTCCACAATCTTCGTGATGTTGTCTTCAGTCAGCACGTTCTGGTTCTTGCCTGCCTTGAATTCCCGGCTGGCATCAATAAACAACACGTCCTTGGTCTTGCGGTCTTTGCGGAAGATCAGAATGGCGGCGGGGATCCCCGTGCCAAAGAACAGCTTTTCCGGCAGGCTGATCACGGCGTCCAGCAGGTTTTCCTCAATCAGCTTCTGGCGGATCCTGCCTTCCGAACTGCCTCGGAACAGCACGCCATGCGGCACCACCACGCCCATGCGGCCGGTGCGATCTTTCAGAGTGGCGATCATGTGCAGAATAAAGGCGTAATCGCCCTTGGTCTTGGGCGGCACGCCACGGGCAAAGCGATGATGCACATCCTGCTCCGCCTCATCATGCCCCCATTTGTCGAGGCTGAAGGGCGGGTTGGCTGTCACCACGTCAAAGCGCATCAGGTGGTTTTTATCATCCAGCAGCTTGGGGTTGCGGATGGTGTCGCCCCATTCAATGCGATGATTGTCCTCGCCATGCAGGAACATGTTCATCTTGGCGAAGGACCATGTGGAACCAATGGCTTCCTGCCCATACAGGGCGTAATCCCGGCTGCCCTTGTGGTTCTGCGTCACCTGTTTGCCGCACTTCATGAGCAGGGAGGCCGAACCACAGGCCGGGTCACAGATGCTCTCACCCGGTTGCGGGCTCAGAATACGGGCCAGCAGTTCACTGACTTCGGGCGGGGTATAGAATTCGCCGGCCTTCTGGCCGCCACTGGCGGCAAAGTTCTTGATCAGGAACTCGTAACCATTGCCGATCACATCCAGATTGCCCACGCGCGAGGGCCGCAGGTTCAGGTCCGGTTTGGCAAAATCTTCAAGCAGATGCCGCAGAATGGTGTTTTTCTGCTTTTCATCACCCAGCTTGTCAGAGTTGAAGCTGATGTCCTGGAACACGCTTTTGCCTGCGTCCTTCAGCTTGGTGCCGTTGGCTTCTTCAATGGCGTGCAGGGCTTTATCAATCCGTTCACCATTTCCGGGGGCATTGCGCTCTTTGTAGAGGGTATAGAAATCCGCACCTTTCGGCAGAACAAAGCGTTCTTGCTGAAGCATGGCTTCGATCAGGGCTGGATTGTCGCCATATTCCTTTTTGTAGCCGTCATAATGGTCCTGCCACACATCGGAGATGTATTTCAGGAACAGCATGGTCAGCACGTAATCCCGGTAAGTGTCGGGGCTGACAGTGCCACGGAAGGTGTCACAGGCGTTCCAGAGCGCCTTGTTGATGGTGTCTTGTGAAATCTGCTCGGTCACGAACTTAAATCCTGTTTCAAAACGTCAAGGGAGTGTCAGCCCGCCAGAAGGTCTCTGGCAAGCCCGGTCATGATCTGCTGGCTGGTCTGGCGGAGGCGGTGCAGAAGCGCCTCCTCGCGCTGCATGGCATTGGCCAGTCCCACAATCTGTTTCTGTCGGGGCAGGGGAGGCAGCACAACGGGCGTGGCTTCCAGCACTGGCCGGGCGATGTTGCGGACCAGGGTGGAACTCTGGGCGTTCTGCTCCAGATGCCGCTGTGCGGGTTCCTGATTGAGCCACCATGCCAGATAGGCGGGCAGCACGTCTGGACGCGACACGCGCAAAAGAAAGAAGTGCGGAGCGGCGACAGCCTGAAGGCTGCCAATGCGCTCATCAATCAGAACTGCCTGTGACCCATTGCCACGGGCCGGGAAGAGAATATCGCCCGGACGCAGCCAGTCTGGCTCACGCCGCCCGCTCACTTCCGTCCGCACGCAGGACGTCCAGTCCACGCCTGAAGAGAAGGTGTCCCGCATCTGCACGACAGCTGTTTCCGCACCCGCAACGGGGTCAATCCGTCCTCTGAACGGGTGCCCCGCCGAGATGCTGGCGACCGCCATCAGATCCGTTTTTTGTGCGCCATTTGCTTTCATGTGATTTAGGTAAGCGATCGGGAGAGAGTCGTCAAGGACATTTTACCATTGCCTTTGGTGCAAAGAAATACTCCCGTAAATTTTATCTTCATGGGGTGGTGATGCCGTCATGACGGTGTCATGTGGGTGTCATTTCTATCGCACCTTTGGTGCTCTCTGAGAGGCCGGAATGACGGCGTCATGACGCCACCTTAAATGGTGTCATGGAGCCAGTGACACTGGCTGGAGCTGTCATCTGTGGTGTCATGACAGGTGTCACGCAAAGCGTCGTTGGTGTCACAATTCCTGAAAAACGGCAGAAAACAGCCATTTTCCTTTTTCTTGGCGTGTCCCGGTTTTTGGGTGTGTGAGGGCACGCTACCTCAATTTCATATGCACACTCCGTTATGCATATGAAATCGCTACGTTTTTTTTGTTCTATCGCGGCATTTTTGCGACGCAAAAATCAAAGCCGCTCTTTTTCTCCGCTTCCAGCGCTCTTGCACCTGCGGTGCGCCCTGATGACGGGGTGTGAAGGTGTCATTTTTCGGGGTGGGCGTTGTGAGGCGCATGACCCCAAATTCCCCAGAGGATTTTGTTCCCTGTATCGTTGGGAAGTGAGGATTGGGGTGGTGCGTCTCGTTCCTTCATGCTTTGAACGAGAGAAAACAATGTCTGATCGTACTACGATTTCGTCCGCCACTGAGGTGGACCTCATGCAAATTGTCGCCCTGCACCGGCTGCTTGATTTTGCTGTCAGTGAGGCTCTTGCTGGTAACGTGGATGACAGTGTCCTGGAAGGGACGGTCATTCTGACGCGTATGGTTGGCCAGAAGGTCAGGCTGGTTGCCAACAGGGTGCTGGG
>NZ_JACRVS010000048.1:0-6965 GCF_018811985.1 Acetobacter sp. P5B1
CACGTCCCCCCATTGCAGTTCCGCCCGGCCGCCCAGCATCCCCGCCGCGCATTTCAGCTAAACAGTGTGATAAATCCCTCGATTCGTCTCCCACGTCACCCGCGCGCAGCGCCGATACCGCCCTCCACGCCGCAGCCCGCCCCAAAACGGATGCCGCCCTGCTGGAGCAGATGGTCACCCTGCGTCGTGCTGGCAAATCCCTGCGTCAGATTGGTCGGCAGACAGGCCGCTGCATGGAGGGCGTGCGGCAGGCTCTCCTGCGGTACGAGCAGGCCCGGTCCGAAACTCCGGCCCAGTACGCGCAGGATGAGGACTGGCACGAACCCCTGCGCGACCCGGAGCCTCTGCCCACCGGCCACCCCATCGCCACGCAGGCCATCTGGCGCGGGCTGGAACGCTGGAGGAACATGGTATGAGCAAGCGCCGCTGGTCCAAATTCTGGTGGCAGGATTACGAGCGCGACCCCGCTTTGCGCCTGTGCTCACTCGCCGCACAAGGCCTGTGGATGCGCCTGCTGTGCCTGATGCACGAGGCCGAACCTTACGGTCACCTGTGCGTCAATCACCGCCCGCTGCACACCCGCCAGCTTGCGCAGATGCTGGGTGTGTCAGACCGCCAGATCCAGCGCCTGATGGCCGAACTGCGCGAGGCCGGGGTCTATAGCACCACACCAGACGGCGCGGTTTTCTGCCGCCGCCTGCTGCGGGACAAAGCCGCGTCGGACCTCGGCTCCCACTGGGGCCGCACGGGCGGCAACCCTCAGCTCAAACCCGCACCCCAACGCCCGCCGGAAGGGGCAGGGGAGGGCTTAACCGCACCTGCATCCCAGCCCCTTAAACACCAAGAAGCAGAGGCAGAGTCAGAAGCAGAGTCCTCCCTCACTGCGTTCGGGCCGGACAGTGATGCACGCACGCATTTATTCAACACAGGCCTGTTGTTTTTAAAACGGGTCACCGGCAGACCAGACCGCTCCGCCCGTGCGCTGCTGGGCAAATGGCTGAAAATGCTCGCTGATGATGCCGCCACCCTTCTGGCCGTTCTGGCCGAATGCGAGGCCTTCAACCCAGCCGAACCCGTCTCCTGGCTGGAAGCCACCATTCGCCACCGCCTCGCCGCAGAAGCCGAAGCAGCCCAGACCGAAGCCACCAGTCAGACCACCCACGCGCCAAACACAACCACTCCGGCAGGCCCGATCCCCACACCGCACGCCAAACGCATGACCGCATGGGCCGCCGTGCCCGATCTGGAAGGAGTCTGATCATGCTCGCCCCAGCCCGCGCACCCCAGTCTCACCCCGCTCACACCATCGCCACGGCTCACGCGGCTCCTGCCACCGGCACGTCTCACCTGGCTCCCACCACCGGCACGCCCACATCCGCCGCGCATTCCATCACAAACCGCATCGCAGTCCCGTCCCACGCCACCCGTTTGCCCACCTCACATCCCGCTTCACACTCCAGGTCCCACACGCCAACCCCACACACGCCGGTCTGCCCTTACACACCGCCATCGCCCGCCTTACGTGCCGTCTTCGCTGCACAGGCCGCAGGGGTGCCCCTCATCCGGCGAGACGTCCCGCCAGACCTCATCGCGGCTCTGCATATGCACGCCCAAAGTCTGCACACGGCCCTGCAACCGGTTACGGAACTGCATGTCGCGGCATGGCTCAAAAAGCTGGGGCACCTCGTTACCAATCCACCGGGGGCTGGACATGCTGCCAGTCAGTGCCGCGCTATTTTTGAAGTCTGCGCGGACATTCCCGCTGGCGCATGGGGGCCGGAAGCGCGCCTCGCATGGACCCGCCAGCCGCCGAGGGACGGTTACCCGGTCGGCGCACGCTGGCCCAGCCCGAACGAACTGCGGACCATCCTGCTCCCCTTCGCCAACACCCTGCGCCGGGACGCCGCCAGCAGCCGCACCCTGCTGGCCAGCCTCCCACCATCCCTACGTACCCAGCCCCCAGCGCCACACGCCGTCGCCTAACCACATCACACCACCTGTTTCCTGACGCATCCCTCAAAGGCACTCACATGGCAAAACTGAAAACAAGAAATCACCCTTCCACACCAACTACTTTCTCAGAAAACGGCCCCACGCCAGAACGCCGCGCCCGCTCGGAATTTGTCGGCACAGCGCCCGCCCGCGTTCTGCGCACCGTGCAATCTCTGCTGCAAGCGGGTGACATTACCCAGCCCGCCGCCGATGCCGCCGAGCGCTGGTATCGGGACTATATATTTGGCTATTGTGACTACGTGGAATTTTCAGAGCAGCACCGCCCCAGCACGCTCACCCGGCACGATGCCGTCTCCTGGCAACTGGTCCGCGCCCGCGCTATGGCGCGAATCACCGAGGCCAGAGAGGCACTGGGCCTGTGCGCGCATCAACGCCTGCGGATGATGCTGGTGGATGAACTCTCATTCCGCGCCATGGGCGAGGCCCTGTTCCCCACCATCTCGGCCAGTTCCTCACAGCGCAAAATTGCAGCCCAGTGCGCCCTGTTGCTGGAACAGCTCGCGGCCAGAGAGGAAGCTGCCCGCAAGGCTGCCAAAGCCGCCCGCAGCACAAAGAACACCATCCGGGAGCCTGCCGCCCGCACAGAACAGGCTTGACGCGCAGGGGTGTTTCAGAACAGGGCAGGGGGAAGGCCCACCGTATCCGTATGGAGCAGAGTAGCATGACCCAAAAACTCTACATCTATGACCACTGCCCGTTCTGCGTAAAAGCAGAAATGATTTTCGGTCTGAAAAACCTCCCCTTTGAACGCATCATCCTGCTCAATGATGATGAAGCCACGCCCATCGGCATGGTTGGCCGCAAATCCCTTCCCATTCTGGAGGAAGACGGCCGCTTCATGCCGGAAAGCATGGATATCGTCACCCATATTGACCAGCAGGGCACACCCATCCTCACCGGCACGCCCAACCCGGCCATTACGGAATGGATCAGTGCGACCAGCAGCACGCTCTATCGCCTGTTCCTGCCGCGCGCTGCCTGCGCTCCGCTGCCGGAATTTGCGACTACCGCAGCCCGCGCCTACTTCCTGACAAAAAAGGAAGCCTCCACCGGCCCGTTCTTTGAAATTCTAAAAGACAGTGACGGCGAAATCGGCAATCTGAATACCATGCTGAAAATGCTTGCCCCACTCATCCGCAGCCCGGAAGCGGTCAACGGCACGCTCTCCACAGATGATATTCACCTGTTCGCCCACCTGCACAGCCTCTCGCTTATTCGCGGCATCGTCTACCCGCCCGCCGTCGAGGCTTATCGCCAAACCCTGTCCCGCCTCTCCGGCGTCGGCCTGTATGACGGCATTGCTGCCTGAAGCAGCAGGAATTTTTCACAAAAAAGGGGGCTGGCCAGAATACCCGGCCAGCCCCCTTTTTATGCGTTCTCCGGCACCACATCCGCCGAACAAAAATCCGCGTTACCGGACCCGCTCACCTGCCGGAAAGCGCCTGTTCCATCTGGGTATCAGAGACGCGCCAGATCGCATTCCCCACATCATCCGCCACCAGCAACGCGCCCGTTGAATCCAGCGCCAGCCCCACAGGCCGCCCATGCGCCCGGTCCTGATTAGGCGTCAAAAATCCCGACAGCACATCCACCGGCACGCCGGAAGGGCGACCATTCAGGAACGGCACAAAAATCACCTTATACCCGCTCTTCGGCCTGCGGTTCCAGGAGCCATGCTGGGCAATAAAGGCCCCGTTCCGCCAGGCGGCGGGCAGGGAACTGTTTTCTGCAAATAAAAGACCAAGGCTGGCGGTGTGCGCTCCCAGCGCATAGTCCGGCGCTATGGCGGAGGCCACCAGAGCCGGGTTCTGCGGTGTTACGCGTGTATCCACATGCCCGCCATAATAGCTGAAGGGCCAGCCATAAAACGCCCCTTCTTTGACGGAGGTCAGGTAATCCGGCACCAGATCACTCCCAATTTCATCGCGCTCATTCACCACCGCCCACAGCGCGCCGGATTGCGGCTCCCATCCCATCCCGTTCGGGTTGCGTAAGCCGGTCGCAAAGGGCGTCAACTTGCCGGTGCTTAAATCAAGTTTGTCAATGCGCGCCCGGCCTTCCTCCGCCTGCAAACCATTTTCCGCGGCATTGCTGTTGGAGCCAATGGTGACGTAAAGGGATTTTCCATCCGGGCTGGCCAGCAGATTCTTGGTCCAGTGGTGGTTGTAGCCAGACGGCAGATCCACCACTTTTTCCCCCGCTGCGGTAATGGATTTCTGCCCCGCCTCATACGGAAAACGCCAGATGGAATCCGCATTGGCCACATAAAGCGTGTTCTCAATCAGCGCCATGCCAAAGGGCGAATAGAGATGGTCCAGAAACACGCTCTGCTCTTCCGCAACGCCGTCGCTATTGGCATCACGCAGCAGAATAATGCGGTTCGGGCTGGGCACATCCGCCCCCACCAGCCCCTGAATGGCGCGGGCAATGCGGTTTTTAAAGGATGTCTTGTCCGTGTTGGGGGAATTGGTTTCCGCCACCAGCACATCCCCGTTCGGCAGGGCATACAGCCAGCGCGGGTGGTTGAGCCCTTTCGCAAAGGCTTTCACGCTTAACCCCTTGGCCGCACGGGGCATTTCCCCGTCTTTCCAGCCAACCGGGCGGGCAATATTCACTGTCGGCATCAGCGTTGCGTTGGGCGGCGGCAGCTTGGGGTGAGGCCCCGTGCTGGCAGAAACCGGAAGCTGAGCGTATTCCGGCCGCAGCACAAACTTGTAGGTTCCAATTCCCAAAAGAACCAGAACAATCCCCAGACTCAGAAGATAACGGCGCGTACGTGTCATGAGCGTGCACATCCCTGTTCGTCAGGCATACGGGCACGAAGATGTGCCGGGGCCTCTTCCTCCAAACACGCAATCGGGCAGGAAGTTCATTCAGGCCGAAAATCCTGCGTCTGCTCCGCTTGTCGGTGCGCGTGGTCACTCCTATCCCTTGGGCATCATCACAAAAGTGTTGCCAGGGAGGGTTTTTTAAAACCCCCGGCAGAAAGTCTCAGGAGTCCTCATGGCGGGTGCATCCCCGGCTTCAGGCGTGCGCGCGGGTGCCGTCTTCTGTTCCGCCGCAACATGGTGGGTGCTGGTGGCGCGCAAAGGGGCCGCTCTGGTGTTCTGCCCCATTCTCCCGCAGTCAGAACAGTGCCACCGGGCCGATATCCCGGTGCCCTGGGCGGAAGCCCTGCAGGTTGGCTGCCCGGATGGCACCCGCATCCGCTGCCGCCCGGTCCTGCGCCCCTCCATGCACGGTCTCACCCGGCGCGGCCAGTTTGGCGCAAATCTCACGGACCGTATCGTCACCACGCTCAGCGCAGAACTCCGCCACCGCCAGCAGGAAGACGCCGCCTCATCCCGCTTTGCTGCAAGACCGCCCGGAAAAATAAGCAGCTTTCACACCTCCGTCTCCTGCACCGGCGCGCTCCATCTGCCCTCTTACCGCCCGGAACCCCGCTCCCCCGCGTCCTGCATTTTTTCTGAAAATCCATGCCAGAAAAATCACCGCCTCCAAAACGAACCCCCGAAAAACCCGCGCCCATCACCCCGCTGGATATTTTCACCCGCGTCATGCAGGGGGACGAGACCATAACAGACCGCCAGTTTGACGCCGCCAAAGTGGCCGCCCCCTACCTGCACCCCAAGCTGGCGGGCCTGTCCATGAATGCGGTTGTTCGCCGCGGCGTCGAAGAGTTTTCGGATGATGAACTCAACACACTTGCGCAGGCAGGCACAGCAGGCCGCCCGGACTGAACTCGCCCGCCGAGCTGCCGCCAGAGACGGACTTCTGGATTTCACCCGCTACACCATGCCGGATTATCAAGCCGGCGCGCATCATCATTTGTTGTGTGACAAACTGGATGCCGTGGAACGCGGGGCCATCACCCGTCTCATGGTCTTCATGCCACCCCGGCATGGAAAATCTGAGCTCACCAGCAAGCGTTTTCCGGCATGGTATCTTGGCCGCAACCCGAACAGACAGGTTGTGTGCGCCTCCTACGGGGCGTCTTTAGCGCAGGATTTCGGGCGAGACGTCCGCAACCTCGTCGCCTCCCGCCGCTTCAACTCCCTGTTTCCCACCGTCACACTGGCGGCAGACAGCAGCGCGAAGGACGCCTGGCACACAGCACAAGGCGGCCTCTACGCCAGCATGGGCATCGGCGGCGGGCTGACAGGGAAGGGCGCACACCTCGCCATTGTGGATGATCCGGTCAAGGACCGTCAGGAAGCCGAAAGCCCCGTCCGCCGCGCCGCCGNTTTGTTGTGTGACAAACTGGATGCCGTGGAACGCGGGGCCATCACCCGTCTCATGGTCTTCATGCCCCCCCGGCATGGAAAATCTGAGCTCACCAGCAAGCGTTTTCCGGCATGGTATCTTGGCCGCAACCCGAACAGACAGGTTGTGTGCGCCTCCTACGGGGCGTCTTTAGCGCAGGATTTCGGGCGAGACGTCCGCAACCTCGTCGCCTCCCGCCGCTTCAACTCCCTGTTTCCCACCGTCACACTGGCGGCAGACAGCAGCGCGAAGGACGCCTGGCACACAGCACAAGGCGGCCTCTACGCCAGCATGGGCATCGGCGGCGGGCTGACAGGGAAGGGCGCACACCTCGCCATTGTGGATGATCCGGTCAAGGACCGTCAGGAAGCCGAAAGCCCCGTCCGCCGCGCCGCCGTGTGGGACTGGTATCGCGCCGTCCTGCGCACGCGCCTCATGCCCGGCGGCGCGATCGTGCTGGTGATGACGCGCTGGTCCCCCGATGACCTCGCAGGCCGCCTGCTGGATGAGATGCAGTCCGGCACCGGCGAGGCATGGGACATCCTCCGTCTTCCCGCCCTTGCGGAAGAGGCCGACCCGCTCAACCGCGCCCCCGGCACGGCCCTCTGGCCACAGGCCTTCCCGGAACCGGAACTCGCCCGCATCCGCCTCGCCATCGGCGCGCGGGAATGGGGCGCACTCTACCAGCA
>NZ_JACRVS010000049.1:0-6165 GCF_018811985.1 Acetobacter sp. P5B1
GCCGCCAAAGAGCAGGATAGAGCAGGATATCACTCTCGAAATCGTCAGACTACCTCAGGCTAAACGGGGTTTCGTGCTGCTGCCACGTCGCTGGATCGTAGAGAGATCGTTCGCGTGGGCAACGCGGTGCAGGAGGCTGGTGAAAGACTACGAGCGCTGCGCCTCAACGCTTGCCGCAATGCATACCATCGCCTTCGCAGGTTTCATGCTTAGAAACGCAGCTAACCTGCTCATCCAAAGTGCATAACACCCTCTAGGGCGTGGTAATTTTCTACGAGTGATACGTCATGAGGTAGAAAAAATAGGGATAGTCATCATTTTTTTGGTTTTTAGACATCAAAAACGCATCCCAGACAGCCTCACCGCTATAGACAATTTTGCGATCCGGAAAGAATACTCATTTTAATAAAATATTTAGTTCTACCGATCTTTTTGTCATGATCTTTCAATGCCTGTTTGGCTGGGACGCGCACAGGAACAAACTGTGAAGGCAACCTACAGTGGTGATACCGGCCTTCGTTGGCCAATATCACCGTAACTATAGGGCACTCTTCGAACAGCGCCCATCAGGTGCCGGCGAGGTCCGTCGTTGCGATAGAAGCATGGCACGACGGACCTCTATGCTTCAGGCCATTTTTGCAGTTACTTCAGAAACTTCATCCGTTTCCACGTATGGGCCCGCAGCCAGAATTTCCACGCTTAGAAGGCGAAGGCTTTTCCGTTTGGTTTCACCCAGTGGCAGAACGGCATTACCGTCTGTCCAACGGAGTGCTGCTTCCAGACCATGCCAGCCAGAAAGCTCATCCTGCACCAAATGATTTTCAACCGCTTTCTGGATTTTTCCATCAAAGAGGCTGATTTTTCCAACCAGAACGCCCAGTGAACGACGATCATTGACAAACGGACCGATCGCATCGCTGGGGCGGCTGGCACGAGAAACAAGACGCACTGTTTCTACGGTCGCAGGCAGCATAAAAGTAAACACACTACCCTGCTGCCGAACTGCGCGGATGATCTGGCCAGCTTCTGTTTCCAGATGCAGATCAGAGTCTTCCGTCAGCGGCAGAGCTTCCATAGTCGGCATGAGCCCGGCTTGGGTCGCACGCATATCTAAAGTGCGGAACAGCGGCTCAACAACAGCACGCTCCACATTCAGGCTGGCGGCTGCATCAGCTACCCAGCTTTTGCTTTTGTCTGGCTGACCAAGCCGCACGACTGTACCGTCCTGACGGAAGGTGCTGCGGTTGCCTGTATCCAGATAGCTTTCCGTCAGCATCCCGTCTGCACGGATCACCGCATGATTTTCCGTTTCAATATGAAAATAATCATAAGAAGTGATGGAACGATCGTAGAAGATGCTCCGCCCGTTGACCAGCATGCGCACAGGAATAAACTTGTTCTCAAAGAACAGACAATGTTCAGGCGTAATCAGCAGGTCTTTGTAAGGAACACCATCAGTAATTGCATCCTTGAGCACCCGAACCGGATAACCGGCTTCTGCATCTGCGCAGTGAGTTCTCACCTGCATGTGCTTTTTGCCGGTCCACACCACAGATTGTGCAACTTCACGCTGCCGCTGCCAGTCCCACGTTGTTACCTGGTCACCCAGACGGATATCTTCCACAGCAACGTCGCCGGACGGTGTGCTGATCATGGAACCTGCCAGGAAGCAGACTTCAAACAACACGTCGTTGTTGGGGCCCTGTACCAGCGAATAACCGCTCTTTGTCACACCGACGATATTCATCGTAACGGTATGGCCATTCTGCAGCGTCAGGGTCACATGATCGCCATCAGTAGCGTAGGACACGTCTGAGATGTCAGATGCTTTAATCCCGGCCAACTCAATGCCATCAGAATTGCCGCTGGACTGACCATCAAAGCTGCTGATCACAGTTGTCACTGTGACGTCACTTGCCCCAAGACCGGAGATCACCAGCCCCGTATTCGTACTGCCGTCCATGACGATAGTACCGCCCGCATTCGGAACAATGGTTGCCTTACCACCAGATTCCAGAAGCGTCGTGCCCGCAAGCGTGCCGCCCTGTTTTACAGTGAGCGTGCCACCGCTACTAACGACAGAACCACTGGCTACCGAACCGCTGTTAACGACGATACGTGCTCCGTCTGCGACCTGGCCGTTATAAGATTCTGCACCAGCCCCAGTCAGCGTGATGTTGGCAGCGCTCCCCGTTGCGCTGGTGTTATAAACCTGACCGCCAGACCGCACATCCTGCCCACCAGAAACCAGAATGGTGTTAGACGCTGTGCCGCCATTAACCTGCTGAACAGCAGCGGCACCGCTGACGTAAGCTGATGTGACAGTCGCGCCCGCATCCACAACGATACGAGGGATATCTTTTCCAACCGCCAGAGCAGAAATGGTGCTGCCAGACGCACCACTCAAAAACTCAATGTAACCAGCGCTTGTGACGCTTGTATTAACAGCAGACCCGCCAGCAGAAACAAGTTCTGCACCGGTTACGGATGTCGCACTGTCAACACCCGTGGAGCCAACATACAGGGTCGCGCCATTCTGCACCGTGCCGGAAACATTGCTCCCGTTGATTGTTGCGCTGGCTTTGTTCTGCAGGATTGCATTGGAAAGTGTGGCTGCCTGGTCGACGCTGATGCTGGCACCACTTCCAACAGTCGCACTGGTGATTGCCCCACCCGACTGCACCATGGCGCTTGTCGTGTTACCGGAAAGCGTAATGCTGGACGCGCTGCCACCCGCTACAGAGAGCGTGCCGCCGGAAACAACGGACGTGCCGCTTTCCAGACCACTCGTGCCAACAGTTTCAGTGCCGCCGGAAATCTGTGTATTGGTCGCACTTCCGGAAACGATAAACTGACCACCGCTCGTCACAACCGTATCTGCAGCAGAAGCCTGAGCTGCAACAGTTGCCGTCCCGCCAGCAGATACCTGGGTGCCGGATGCGCTCCCTTCCTTCTTGACGTTCAGATTGCCGCCGTTTCCAATAACAGAACCGCTTGCAATCGTGCTGCCATTAACGTCGATACGCGCGCCAGAAGTTACCGTTGCGTTGTAGGATTCTGTACCCGCCCCGGTCAGCGTAACATTCGCGGCACTTCCGGTTGCGCTGGTATTGTAAACCTGCCCACCAGAGCGCACATCCTGACCACCAGAAACCAGAACAGTATCGGATGCCACACCACCATAGACCTGCTGAACAGCAGCGGCGCCACTGACATAGGCCGATGTAACAATTGCGCCGCTATCCACAGTAATATGTGGGATAGTCTTTCCTGCGGCCATAGCAGAAATAGACGTTCCGGAAGCGCCGCTCTGGAACTCGATGGTTCCGGAATCCATAACGACAGAATTACCAGCCGAACCGCCGGCTGCGATGATTTCTTTACCACCACTTACGGTCGTTGCGTTGTCAACACCTGTAGAGCCGATAGAGAACGTGGCCCCATTTAGCACTGTGCCAGACGTATTGCTCCCGTTTACCGTCGCGCTGGCACCGTTCTGCAGAGACGCGTTAAAAAGAGAYCCACCARAAAAAACATGAGCTGTCCCGCCACTGGATATCGTCGCAGACGAGGCAATGCCTCCTGAGCTAACATTCAATACTGAGCCAGAATCGATAGTAAGATTATTGCTGGTTACACCAGACCCAACGTCATAGGTCGTCACAAAGCATCCCTTCGCGATACAGTTGAAATATTACGGACGATCTGGATGTGAAAACTAAACATAAACTATCCTTCTCCTAGAATTCAGAGATTTTCATTTCCAGTGTCGGAGTCGATCTTTTTAAGAATTCGAAAGAGAAAGAAAGAATTCAAAGAATGATTTTTGGACGATAAAAAATATATTTCTGAGAAAGATATTTTATTATTATCTTTCAAACCTTCATGACACACATCTATTCTCCACAAAAGATAATCGGGTGTAGTTCTAAAAAATAGAAAAGAGACTTTTTCTTTAGAAAAGCATCCGCATTCATCTTTCTTTATTTTTACATTCCACACTACGAATCTTAATCCTGGTTCCCGCAGCATAAAACATAAACAGCGCAAGGTTTAGATTTCACAAACCCATCCGTTTCTTTGTAATAATCTTCATTGAAATTTAGTCAAGGATATTTTTTAACGTTAAAATAACGATTTTGAGGTATTTTTTACATTTAAATGACGATGGACTAATTTCCGTGAGTATTATGATTTTACATTTATCGTCTTACTAAAAACACTATCATCCATAAGTAATTTGACGTTACTGGAGAAACAAAAATTTTTTATTGAAATTTAAGGCCGCACATTTCATGATGTAAGTCACTAAACTAGTTGTCTTCGTGATGCAGAGCGAAAATACGATTTGGTTCATTTCTCCGATCATTTTAAAAAAAAGCAAAAGGTTAGTGCGGCACTGATGTAATTACATGCGCATGCAGCCGATTATTTCCCGTATAGGCTATTCCTATACGGTCTATCCGCCAATTATTACTTTGTTCAAAAGGAATTGATTCTGGAATAAATCAATTAGAAGTAATAAAACCCTAATAAATAAACTAAATATATAGAAAATTTCGGTGACAATTTTTACTTTTACGTAAATTTATTTTTAATTTATTTATTAAGTTATGAATAAACTTGTAGTGAGGAGAATTTTAACATCATCAGTTCATTTAATTACATTTTCGTTGCGCAACATATTTTCGTGGGGTAGGGAATTAACGAATTATAAACGTTAGGGAAAGGAATCGCATTTCAATGGTCTGTTTTCGGCAAGTATAACATTGCAGAGGCAGAGTTCAGAACGGTACTGATTGTTGGGCTGACTTACAGTCCGACTGCCAACAAAGCGGTGAATAACATCAATGTTCTTCTTCCGTCTTGGTGCTTGTATCAAGAATAAGACATTATTCTGCAGGAAGTCTCGAAAAATAGAAATTTGTTCTATGGGCGTTGAAAGTCCTTCTGTGAGTTTTTCTCGCATAAGGCGTGGGACTGACGTGCCCTTCTCCTACAAATTTTCGGCAGGAACGTTCGAAGCATCACCGTTTCCTGTTTCGCGTTCATGCTTCTGAACCACCGATTAAATGGCAATTCCAACTGCATCCCTAATTAATCATCTCTAAAGGGTTTACTGATGACATCTATGGTCATTTCTTCTGGCGTAACATCTGATGGAGGTGGAAATACCTCCAGTTATGATCAAACTGCTATTTATGGCACCGCTACAAACTACGTGTTTGATACGTCGAACCTGAACGTTCTCTCCGGGGGTGCCATCACCAGCTCAACGGTCATGAAGGGCAATTTTTCGGCCTCTTCTGGCTCGCTGATTGAGGACGTAACATTCACCGGTGCGGCAACATACAATATTAAGGGTTCCGCTCAGGACGTAACGCTTCTGAGTGCAGGTATCCTGCTTATCAGCGGCACAGCAACAAATGCTACCGTATCTGGCGGTGGTCAGGCTCAGATTTCAGGGTCTGCATCAAACCTGACTATTCAATCTTTAAATTCCGGCAACCAGGTCGCGCTGGGTTATATCTCATCTGGTTCTGTCGTCAGTGGGCTGCAAGTCTCGGGGTACGCGGGCGCTTATGCCTCCAGCGGGAGCACGGTGAGTGGCGTAACACTTGGCGGCGGGAATGGGGCAACGGGGAACCTGTCCGCCTATAATGGCGCCAATATCTATGATGTCGTTGTGCATTCAGGCGGTGTTTACAGGCCGACTGCCTATACAAACTCTGTCACTGTTGACGGGGGACAGGTTGTCCTTTCCAGCGGGTCCGTCACCGATGTTGTGAACGATGAAACAGGGCAGACTGCTAAATCAACCGTAAGTGCGCTGTCTGGCGCAACAGTTGGGTCTGCAACTGTCGACGGCTGGTCCAAATTTTACATTTCCGGCGGGACGGTTTCGTCACTGACGGCGTCCAATGTGACTAGAGGGTGTTATGCACTTTGGATGAGCAGGTTAGCTGCGTTTCTAAGCATGAAACCTGCGAAGGCGATGGTATGCATTGCGGCAAGCGTTGAGGCGCAGCGCTCGTAGTCTTTCACCAGCCTCCTGCACCGCGTTGCCCACGCGAACGATCTCTCTACGATCCAGCGACGTGGCAGCAGCACGAAACCCCGTTTAGCCTGAGGTAGTCTGACGATTTCGAGAGTGATATCCTGCTC